>JAFZNL010000056.1 GCA_017550925.1 Lachnospiraceae bacterium
GGCTGAAGGCATCCGTGGAATATGAACCAGATACATTTCAGCATTTAGGTTCGGTTGTAACCAATCATGGCTATTCTGACTGGGCTACGACGGCGATCCCTGCAGATGTAAAAACCATGTGGTACCGTTTCAGCCGCAGGGAAGATGATTACTGCATCGAATGCTCCGGGGATGGTAAGGAATTTACGCAGATGAGAATCTGTCATATGCTCAAGGGAGATGATAAGATATCATTTGGGATATACGCATGCAGTCCCGGAGATTCAAGCTTTAAGGCGATATTTACCGATATGGAGCTGACCGAATGTAAGTGGGAAGCACATACCGACTAGGACACACCTGTGGTGTTTGTCAGTTTTTGTTTTCGAGAGATTTATGACATAACAGACGAGTCAGATAATGGCATAATTGCTATTTCTGGCTCGTTTTACTGTATGTTGTAACATGGTAAAGCTTTTTTGCCCGGCACAGTCCCTGCGGATATCTGATCCAACTTTTTTATAGCATGTCAAAAGCAAATTGTAGTATAATTTCTTACATGAATGAAGGATGATCCGAGGAGAGAACCTAGATAGACCAATAACAAAATTGTTTACTCTAATGCAACCAAACAAAAGAAGTTTCTGTTTATATAATATGGGCCAAACTGCAGTCTTTTTTCAAAAAAGGAGAAACGCATGAAAGAAGCGGAAAACAACGGGAATGTTGCATATCAATTACCACAGTATGAAAACTTCGATGAAGAGCATGTCGAGACCTATATAGATTATCTGCATGATAAACAAAAGGGTCAGATGACTCTCGAAAAAGAGCAGAAATACAGGGAGAAACTATACCGGGAAGCCAAGGAGGCTTTGGCGCTTTCCACGAAGTATTCGGAGGCGGTCCTGAATAAGGAAACAGACGCCTTTTATCAGGGGTTGAAAGTATTTGATGATCAGAACAGCCCTTTTGAGCTGAGTAAATATTCAGACAGAGGAAGCGCAAGGCTCGATGCTTCACTGAAGGCGCATATCACCGGCCTTGAAAACAATTGGCAGATCGAGGATCTCGGAACCCTGGTTGCCTTTAACATTGCCAGGGAGAGTGTCAATAATGATGCGAAATATAAAAAGGGCAGAAACACCAAGATCTTTTCGAAAAATGATAAGCCCGATTACGGCAGCCCGGAAAAAGAAAGCTGGGCCCACAGAATGGATGCGCTCTATGAAAAGATCAATACAACGCCGCTTTCGAATAATCGGCAGAGAAATGAGTTTTTGGAGCAGATGCGCGATCTGATAGCAGAAGGGCATGCGAAAACGTATTTCAAAGACGGTTATACAGAAGCGTTCACGCGCTGCTATCAAAAGTCTCTGGAAAGAAATAAACTGATCGAAGCGGGGAAGGAAGCTGCTGCGGCACCGCTTCCGCCCTATGGTATCACCGATCATGGCATGACGCTTCAGGATCTGAAAGATTCGATAGAAAAAGAGCCTTCCTTGATATACTGCGGTGTTGTTTCCGGCATCTCAGATAAGTTCAAAGTGAGCATACCGAAGGAGATCCATCATAATGGCGAGCTGCTGGAAGGAGCATTTAACGAAGGCAGAGCGGCAAGCATATTTTTTCCGCAGGCCGGTGGCGCAGGAAATGGAAAGATAACGAAGGTTTATAACAGGAAGGCTTTTGAAAAGTTTCGCCTGAAAATGCGGGAGACTGCGGATGAATGGGATGCGATGATCCATGAGGCGCTGCCGGACCATCCCATGGCACAGAAGATGGAGGCAGCGTTAAAAGCGACCACCACCAATATCCTGCGGCGTTCCTGTGACGGTTATTCGGATAATTATCTGTGTTTCACGATGCCTGCTTATACAGGATTGAAATCGCTTATTGCCGAAACGAATCTTATATTGAATGATCGAATGGCAAAGGTGATGGAAGAGTCTAAGGACACGTTTCCCGTGTATGACTGTATCATCGAGGGAGATGAGCAGATCCAGACGATGGTGGATTATCAAAAGGAGAAGGAAAGCGGCAGGATGACGCCGGAAAAAACCGAAGAATACCGCCGGCTTCTTTATGCGCAGACAGTAGCGCTTCTTCCGAAAGTAAGGAAACTTTCCGACACGGTGCAAAATAACAGACCGGAAGCAGAGCGGCTGCATAAACTCGGCATTACGGAGAAAGATCCTTTCCAGCTCGGAAAGCATTCTGCCAGAGGGTGTCAAGGCCTTGAGGCTGCTTTGGAAACCCAGCTTTCCGGCCTGGAAAACGGGTGGCCCATCGAAGACCTGACGGCTTTGTCAACCTTTAACTTTATGCGACAGGCAGGCAGGGGGTATTATCTGCATTCGCAGACAACCAGGTTTGCGGATTTTAAATGGTATGATCCGCCCAGGTACCCTTCAGCGGAATGTAAGCAGTATTTTGACAAGATGGACGATCTGTATCAGTCTTTTAAGGAAAAAGCGATTACCACGCCGGATGACAGGCGCAAGATCTTAAACGAGATGCAAAAGCTGATCCTGGCCGGACTGGAAAAGAACTACTTTCTGGATGCTGCAGGAGCGGAGAATTGCAGGGATCTTCTTGCGCAGGCAAGACTTCGTGACGTTGCCATCGCCCGGGGAGAAGAACCTGCAGTCTATGAAGCGCTCAGGGATCGAAGCGTGCTCTATCTTGGCCCGCAGGTGGAGGGAAAAAGCGCATTTGAGACCGAACGAAGTAAGATCTTTTTCGGCAGGGAATCCGATGAGCATAAGGCGCTTCGGGAATCCTACGAAGAACTATCCAGAGTGAAAAGGGAATTGGGCCTGAATCCGACGACGGAGCAGATGCGGGCATATTTAGATCAGATCGATCTGGTTGAGCACAACGCGCGTATCTATCAAACAGAGAAGAAAGGCGCATCTTCAGAAGCTGGCAAGGAGAGACTGAAGGGTGCAAAAAAACTGGAAGATTTTGCGGTCAAGGAAAGAAAGCGTTTCATGGACCTTTTGAACCGTGATAAAAAGCCGGAGGAGAAGATATCCTTAAAGACATTCCGCAAACTCCGTTTGGCAGAGGATTCCATGAAGGCGCTGCAGGAATTTGCACAGATGGAAAAACTTTCGTCAAATAATCCGGACAAAGAAGCGGCCATATCCATGATGGCAGATGTTCTCGTCCATCAGTTTGCCAGCAGTAAGTCCCCGGCAAACGCCAGAGTCTTTGATGTCATGGGAGCGGCAGTGCTGAAGCAGGAGATCATGAAGAATGACGCCTTTGTAAAAATGACAAACGGGTATTTTGACGGTAAAAAGACGGGAACCCAGCTTTGCGATGATCTGATGAGCGGCAGGTGCATGCAGAAGATCGGAAAGATGCAAGATAAGCTGGCAGGAGAGCAGGAGAAAAAACTGCAGCAGCTTGAAGCAGCAAAACCGAAACCGAAGAAGGCAGCAGCAAAACATTCAAAGTAAAATGACAGGCGGAGGCAACCCGTTATGCGAGAAGATCGGATATGACAGGGGATTGCACCGGAGCTTTTGGAAAATGGTATAGGTCATACTAAAAACTTATAAAGAGAGTGGTAAGTGAAGATATGAGAGAAAATATGATCAGCAATTGTAATGCAGTGATCTTTGACCTGGACGGAACATTATGGGATGCAAGAGATTGTTCATGTGATATTTGGAACGGGGTTTTTGACAGGTACGATGAAGTAAAAGTTCGCATGACGAAGGAGCTTTCATCAAAATTGATGGGAAAGACGATGGAGGAGATTGGGGATATACTGTTTCCTGAATTTCCTGTTGCTAAGCGACGGGCAATAACTGATGAATTCGGGGATGAGGAAGTGAAGTATCTTCAGGAGAAAGGAGCAATTCTCTTTCCGGGTATGAAGGATACAGTCTGTCAGTTGGCCGAAAATTACGATCTCTATATCGTAAGTAACTGCCAGGACGGATATGTACCCGCTTTCCTTAAGGCGCATGACATGGAACCATATTTTAAGGACATTGAAATGTCAGGACGAACCGGAAAAGACAAGGGGTATAACGTTCAGCTGCTTATGGAGAGAAATGGTATAGAAAATGCCTGCTTTGTAGGTGATACTGAGGGTGATGAAAAGGCAGCGAGGTTTGCGGGGATACCGTTTATATGGGCAGCATACGGGTTCGGGAAAGCTCAGGCTCCTGACGCAGTTA
>JAFZNL010000057.1 GCA_017550925.1 Lachnospiraceae bacterium
ATCACGATGACGCAGACAGAGTAGTCTACATCAAAGGCCATACGGAACAGTCTGGAAAGACCGGTGAAAAGTGATGCGGTATAAGGGATCAGGAACAGGAAGGTAATGGCGGAAGCAACCACCTTGAAGGCCGGCGACTTGTACCGCTGCCCGAAATACTCCGGCATGGTCTTGCTGCCTAAATGCTGTGTCTGGATACGGGTACGGCGTCCTAAAAGCACCCAGGGAAGAAGGGAGCCGATGAAGGCATTTCCCAGTCCGATCCAGGTGGAAGCCACGCCGAAGCTCCAGCCGAACTGTCCCGCATATCCTACAAAGATAACTGCGGAAAAGTAAGAAGTACCGTATGCAAAAGCCGTCAGCCAGGGACCGACGCTGCGGCCGCCGAGAACGAAGCCATTGACGTCCGTTGAGGTTTTGCGGCAGTAGATTCCCACGCCGATGAAGACGCAGAAGAAAACTAAGAGTAACAGGATTTTGATCGCCATAACAGTGATTCCTTTCTATTGCTGAAATATTTCTTTTTTAACGCTTTAGTAGTATAGCACGTTAGCGCGTTAAAGTGCAAGAGTAAATTTCAGAATTTTATTTTTCTTCTGAATACTGTCTTCTGAATACAATTTTTTCACAATACAGTCTTTCACAATCAAAAAACCGGCGCTTTTTTCAAAGCGGCCGGTCCCTCTTTCATCTAATATTCATCATTTATTTCAATGCTTACGAAGTTTCTTATCCTGGCGCAACCAATATCACTACCGTCTTATACTTCTACGTCTTGCCTTCCTATTACCGCAGAGCTGCAAATACCATGGCAGTCACATACATCAGCACCATGACGACGCCTTCCACTCTCTTGACGGATCTGTCTACAAAGCAAAACAGGTAAGTAATGACCGTGATCACAAGCAGGATCACGAGATCACAAACAGATGCTAAGTTCACGCCGATGGGATGGATCGCGGAGGATACTCCCAGGATCAGCATGAGGTTGAACAGATTGGATCCGACCACATTTCCCACTGCCATGCCGGTCTCTCCCTTTTTTGCAGCAACCACGCTGGTCACCAGCTCCGGCAGGGATGTACCCAGGGCAACAATGGTCAGTCCGATCAAAGTTTCTGACATACCGGCAATCCTGGCAATTTCTTTTGCGGAATTCACTACTGCCTGGCCGCCGCCTACGATCAGCGCTATACCGACCAGGATCAGCAAAATGCATTTCCATACAGGCAGAATCTTTTCGCCTTCGTTTTCGGACGCTACCGGATGTTTGATGGCATCTATCACCAGATAAATCACGTAGCAGACAAAGATCACCAAAAGCAGGATTCCTGCCAATCTGGTAACATCACCCACTTCATCGGACATGGCGCTGCTCTGCCACAGCCTGCCTGTCAGGGTCTGGCGCCCCACGCAGATCAGCGCAAAGACCGTCACCAAAATGTTAATGGGAAAATCTCTTTTTAATATGACATCTTCCACCGGGACCTTACAGATGATGGCGCAAACGCCAAGCACCATCAGGAGGTTGAACATATTGGATCCGATGACATTGGAAAGGGCGATCTCATTGGAACCGGACAGCGCCGCAGATGTACTGACAGCCAGCTCCGGTGCGCTTGTCCCCATGGCCACGATGGTCAAACCTACGATTACGCCCGGCACCTTCAGGATCCTGGCAATGGAGGCGCTTCCGTCTACAAACCAATCCGCCCCCTTGATCAGGGCTACAAAGCCCGCAACCAACAAGATGATGTCAAGTATCAGCATTTTTCTTCCCCTTCATGGATATCAGTATGTCCGTATGGCATCATACCGGACTCTCTGCCTAATTGTATCAAAGTATCGTATATTTCTTACGCCCCGTATTATACGTGTTTTCAAATGTTTTTGTCAATCGTACAGACGGATCACGCCATCCTGTCCGCCGCAGGTGAGCGTAAAGAACAGATCCCCCTCTACAGGCACGCCGTCTGCTGTCAGCCGACCGTACATATAAGCCTCGATGGGCAGGTCAAAATAACCGATGCCCAGCCGGTTTTCTTCCGGTTCGTCAAGAACCTGCAGCGTCAGGGTAAACCGCTCTTTCTCCTGCACCGAAACCACCGGAAATGTTCTTGTATATTCGTCGATCCTGTTCATTTCTTCCGAGGAGTAATGCTCACGGTATACCTCGCCCCTCTTTTCTCCCGTCAGGATGATCTCATACTCTCCGCCGGTGCCTGCGTCTAAGTGCTCCTTTGTCAGCCAGAAAGTAATGGTATCAAAATCCCGCTCCGCCACAAAGGTCTGCTCGATCTTTTTCGCGCCTCCGGTATAGTACATGGCATGGAATTTTTTCTGGGTGACCACAGGTGTCACATGCTCTGGAAAAACCGTGCCCGCAAAGATCGCGATGATCAGCCCGGCCGGTACCAGATAAACTGCTGCGATCCCCATCCTTGTAAATAGCGCAGCGGGATTTGGCCGATTCAGCACCGGCTCTGTCTTTTTCATCAATGCGCATGTCAGGTCATGCAAAAAACCAAGGCCGTCGGCACCTAAGATAAATAAAACAGGCAGAAATCCCACACTGTAATAAGGGTAAGTTTCCCAAAGCATATAGAACAAAAAGCCACCCACCAGCAGGATCTGGAGAAGACCGGCAAAATCCACCTGTTCCTTCCTGATCCGTCCCATTGCTGCCGCGACGATCCCCGCAAGCACCAGCAGGAAAACAGATATATGAAAGATCTGCTGCAGGTAAAAGGACAACTCATGATCCGGCGTCCAGAGGAAATCCGAAATCCTGTCGTACCTATGGAACAGCGGATAATAAGAGTGATTGCCGTAGGACCAGTTATGGGTAGTCTTCCTGATAGCCAGACCTACGCAGCCAATGGGTCCCAACTCTTTTAAGCGCCTGAAATATTCATCTTTGGTTGCCTTTTCTTTTTCCGCCCTGGTGGGGAAGGAATCTGTGAAGGCAAGATCCGCATCGTTATACTCTCCGTTTCCCTGGGCTGCCATCATGAGCCAGTGGGTCACGGGAAATCTGGCTTCTTCGTTATAATCCGGGATCAGTTTTCCGTAGGAGAAGTTCAAAAACAGGATCATGACAGCAGTACCCGCTGCCGTTAAAAGAACCGTTCTGACCGGTGCCTTCGGCAGTTTGAAAACCGCATAGCAAACCGTGGCCACAACAGCGATCAGCATGGTGGCACGGAACTGGCAGCCAAAGCCGGTGATCAGGCCAAGGACAATATAAAATAAGGGATTCCTTTTTTTCTCCCAGGCAAGGCAGATCAGATACAGATAGAGCATCAAAAAAAGCAGGGACATATTGGTAGTATAGTAATAACCGGCAAACAGATAGGTCCCCGGCCATAACAGCCAGAGCGCCCACACTCTTCTTGCCGCCGCACCTCCTTTGATCCGTTTGGCAAGAAGCACCGAAAGAAACGCCGAAACATCCAGCGCTGCCAGATCGATGAGACTGTAATAGAGAGAAATATCGTCTTTCGGGATCCGCAAAAAGTCTGCGATCCTGTAGAGAATGTATGTTAAGAACAGAAAACAGTTCTGATGACCAAGCTGATTGAAGTAGTCTTTGTCAAACCACTCATGATGTCCTGTGGCGATACTGATGGCACTGGTCAGGACACTGGTATTATCCCACCAGATCTGGATGGGATAACGAAGAAGAAACAGAAGCTGCAGGGCAAAGCCGATCACGGTCAACACCATCAGGATGGCCGTCTTTTTCTTTTCCTCCGTCTTTTTCATAGAATAGTTAGCCGCTGCTAACAAAAACAAAAAAAGAAAAATCCCTGCCACCATCATAAACAGAGTTTTTTTCCCCGACCATACACTACGAAGCTCTCCATAGCTGTCAGGGTGCATGATACCAAAGCCTATGACTGTCAGCAGCAATACTGCCAGCAGTACATAGACGATCCATATCAGATTTTGAAGTTTCGTATGGAAAGAAAGTCCGGGCGTACCCGGACTTTCTGTATAATGATCTTGCATATGTTTTGTCTGGATTATTTCAGGGTTACCTTAGCGCCTTCAGCTTCCAGTTTGCCCTTGATATCCTCAGCTTCTTCCTTGGAAGCGCCTTCCTTAACTACCTTCGGAGCAGCCTCAACTGCGTCCTTAGCTTCCTTCAGGCCAAGACCAGTTACTTCACGAACAACCTTGATAACCTTAACCTTGTTAGGACCAACCTCAGTCAGCTCTACGTCAAACTCGGTCTTCTCTTCAGCTGCCTCGCCGCCTGCTGCACCTGCTGCTGCTACAACAACGCCTGCTGCTGCGGATACGCCGTATTTCTCTTCACAAGCTTTTACCAGATCGTTCAGCTCAAGAACGGTAAGCTCGTCAATAGCACTGATAATTTCATCAATAGATAACTTTGCCATTTTTATTTTCCTCCATTTTTAATTTGATTGATCGGTTCCGGTTTTCCGTCACCGACGCTACATTACTTTTTTAAACGCTTGATTATTCTGCTGCGCCTTCAGCGGGAGCTTCCTCTGCTGCAGGTGCTTCCTCAGCTGCCGGAGCTTCTTCTGTTGCCGGTGCTTCCTCAGCTGCCGGTGCGTCTGCTGCCGCTGCTGATGCGCCGCCCTTTTCTGCGATCTGATTGATCACGCGAGCGAAGTTTGCGATCGGTGACTGGATGCTGCCAAGCAGCTTGGAAAGAAGTTCTTCCCTGCTCGGGATGGTAGCGATGCTTGCAATACCTGCTGCATCATACTGAATACCTTCCACAACACCGCCCTTGATCTCAAGTGCAGGAGCTTCCTTTGCGAACTTTCCGATCACTCTTGCGGGAGCCGTTGCGTCATCCTTGGAAATCGCTGCGGCACTGGGTCCCTCAAGAAGGGAAGAAAGTCCTTCAAAATCTGTTCCCTTGAACGCGAAATTCATCATGGTGTTTTTGTAAACCTTGTAGGTTACACCGTTTTCGCGGCACAGGCGGCGAAGTCTGGTATCCTGCTCCACCGTCAGACCTCTGTAGTCCACCAGGACTACGGACTGGGCATCCTTGACTGCTTCTGCGATCTCAGCTACGATCGGCTGCTTCAATTCAACCTTTGCCATTGCTTTACCTCCTTATCAGATTTTCTTTTGCCTAAGATAGGAGTATCATGTAAAAAAGCCTTCCCCGAAAACAGGAAAGGCTCGTATCTTTCATTATCCAAACGGACAACCGTAAAGTATACAGATCCATATCTCCTCGGCAGGCGGTTAAACGCTTACGCCACTTGGCACCTGCTGTCTTCGGCACAGCCGCTTTTCGCGACCTTGTCTACATTAACACAGGCACAGGGCTATGTCAAGGATTTTCTCAATTAAATTATAGTAAAACTGCTGCTACAAAATTACTGCTCCGGTTTGCCTTCCGGACCTTTCGGCGGAAATGGGATGCCGCACTGCTTAAAAGCCAGTTTCATAAAGACGGGCATAAAGATGAAGATCAGCACAAATCCGGCTACCAGACACATGATCAGGGAGCTGAGGAACATGATGGCAAAAGGCGGAAGCGTGGCCTTTGCCTGTGCCGGCAGCACGGCCCTGACAAGGGATACCATGGCAAGGGTGATAACAGGCGTATAGATCAGGTCACTGATCAGACTCTCTACGCATCTTGCCGGGAAGCTATGAGGCTTCATATTCTTTGTCGCCGCCTCGGATACCTTTCTCATGGGTACGACAAATCCGATCACAAGACTGATCACAAGGCTCACCACAAAGGTGATCAAAAAGAGTACCGGTGAAAAATGACCTCCGGTGATGTTGCCAAGGAGTGATAAGCACAGGCTCATGGCAGCGCCCATGTAAATGCTGATCAGCATACCGACCTTTTTCATGTTTTGTTCCATAGTGTTCCTCCCAATACTTTATCAGTAGTTTTCTGCCCCATTTTTTCATACCGGACATTACACTGTCTGATCACAAGTTTTATACATTCATCCATCTTCCGCTGGCACCGCAAGGGAGCACGAGTCCGTTCTTTCGGACGGGCAGGCCGATCTCATCCGATTCCACTATTCCGCCCCGCCCGGCCACAATGGCCTCACCCAGCATATAGGTCAGGACGGCAGGTTGCAAACCTGTTGTATAGGAATTGATCAGGAAAAAAACAGCCTTCTCCGACAACAGTTTTCCTGCCAGCGTGATCAGTTCAAACACGCATTCTTCAATCTTCCAGATCTCACCCTTTGGTCCTCGTCCGTAAGAAGGAGGGTCCATGATGATGCCTTCGTAGGAATTCCCCCTGCGAATCTCCCGTTCTACAAATTTTTTGCAATCATCCACAAGCCAACGGGTACGCTCTGTGGGAACATCACTTGCCAGAGCGTTTTCCTTTGCCCATCCTACCATGCCTTTGGAGGCATCCACATGGGTCACATGAGCGCCTGCCAGGGCTGCGGAAACCGTCGCGCCTCCGGTATAAGCAAAGAGGTTCAAAACACGGAACGGTTCGCTGTCCGGATTTTTCTCCTGCCACTTTTGGATCCTGCCTGCACACCAGTCCCAGTTCACAGCCTGTTCCGGAAATACACCGGTATGCTTGAATGCAAAAGGTTTCAGGCGAAACTGCAAGTCGCCGCCCTCTCCCTGATACGCGATGCTCCACTCCTCCGGAAGCCCGTTCATTTCCCAGGAGCCGCCACCCTTTGATGAGCGGTGGTAATGACCGTTTGCCTGCTTCCATTCCGGTGCCCTGCGGCCGGTATCCCAGATCACCTGGGGATCTGGACGCACCAGAATATAGTCTCCCCAGCGTTCCAGCTTTTCACCACCTGTGGCATCCAGAACTTCATAATCTTTCCACTTATCTGCTACCCACATACTATGTTCCTAATCCATCATCAGATCGTACGCCAAACCTGTCGTCATCGATCATCTCTTTTCAATTGCTGCTTATCCATCCTGATCACCCTCAGCGAAACGCCGTTGCCATTCCGATCCCTGCCACGGCAACAATGATAATGACCACAATATAGAGCGCAAAAACAATACCCATCAGGATCAGTTCTGCCTTAAAGAAATTGGACTTGGATTTCTTTTCTGTCTTGGAAAACGCCCAAACGAACATCATGATGATATTCACGCAGGGCACCATCATGAGCAGAAAGCAGATCAGCCATTCACCCATGGAAACCGGCTCTTCGAGCCCTTCAATCTGCGGCGGATTATTCAGTCCACCCCCCGGATAACCGCCATCCCGAAAACCGTCATACTGAGGTCCGCCCTGATAAGGGGACTGTGGTTCATTCCCCGGAGCAACACCGCCCCCCGGCATTAAATACTCTGAAGATACACTTGCGTCCGGCGCCGGAATACCGCCAAGAGATGCAAACTCATTCCCCTGGGGGATGTTTTCTTCAAAAGCAGGGCCTTCAAAACCGCCCGGCATAAAAGGATCCTGCTCCGGCAGCGTTTGCGGCTGTGGCTGTCCGTCTCCATACGGATTTCCTTCTAAATACCGCTCGTAATTTCTTTTTTTCGGTTCTTCCGGTTCCGGCACATTGTCATTCACGTTATCAAACACGTCCCCATTCATGTTTCCGTTTACATTGTCAAAGTCACTCATTTTTTCCCTCCTGTGGCTGTCATTTTTCTGCTGTTTTCAACAGATTGTCAATCATACTATATTACTGCCCATATCCCGTGATGGTCCGGATCAGTCCCGCCGTCAGCGGTTTCATGGGCTCAGTATCCGGATAATACATATGCATCCTGTAGATGTAAAAGGCTACCATACCTGCGATCACCAGTCCCAGCAACACTGGCAGAACCTTGATCTTTTTTTGCAAAAGATACCGTCCCACTGCCCAAATGAGCAAAAGTGCGATCCAGGCATATAAAAAGGGATGCATGAAAAACGCCTCGATGGGATGACCGCCCAGCAGCAAAAGCCCGGCTCTTGTCAGCCCGCAGCCCGGACAGGGCAATCCCAGGATCAGCTGCATAGGACAGCAGGTATGAAACAACAACTGAAACAGGAAAATATAGATGACTACGGCAACCACTCCGATGGCATTTTCTTTGATATCATGCCACAGCAGTTTCCATGCGCGTTTCCATAAAGAACCGGATGTCAAAACGTCTTCTCCGTAATTCTCTCCTTTTCCTTCCCTGCCTTTCTGTTCTCCTTTCACGGTATCCATCACAAACATACTCCCGTCCGTCATCAGGCCTTCACGGGTTTTTCACCGCTTTCAAAATCCTCAGCCACCTTTCTTACCTCATCGGCAGCAGCCACAAACACTTTTACCACAAGGGGATCAAAATGATTGCCGGCACCATCCGAGATAATGGTCATGGCTTTTTCAAAGGTAAAGGGCTCTTTATAGGAACGCCTGGATACCAGGGCGTCAAATACATCTGCCACTGCCATGATCCTGGCAGACAGCGGGATATTATCTGCGGAAAGCCCGTGGGGATAACCGCTGCCGTCCCATTTCTCATGATGGAATTCCGCCAGGTTCCTGGCCTCCATCAGATAGCCGGATTCCGGCACGATCTCGATGGCCTGCTGGATGACATCGCGGCCCGCAGTGGTATGGGTTTTCATGATCTCAAATTCTTCTTCCGTGAGCCTGCCGGGCTTATTCAAGATCACATCACTAACCTGGATCTTGCCCACGTCATGGAGGGGCGAAGAATGATACACATCATAAATAAATTCGTCAGTCAGCTGATCCAAATAATAGCCTTCCTTTTTCAGACCATCCATGATGATCTGTGTATAGGCTGCGGTTTTTCGGACATGGTCGCCGGTGTTCTGATCACGGCTCTCCACCATATCCGCCAATACCAGGATCAGACCGTTCTGCATCTTTGTTATGGTCTCTGACTGGGTCTGGATATCCTCTACATACTGCATGGAATCCTGGGTGGTCTTGGAAAAGGCATGGTACAGGTTTTCGATCTCGTCACCGGTATGGATATCCAGGGCGCGGATCCTCTCCACGCCGTGCTCCCTGGCCTCCTCCGTATTGAAGGCAAAGGCCGACGCCGAATAAGCCATGGAATTTACCGGCATGATGATATTATATTCCGCCAGCCACATGCCAAAGGCCAGCATCAATACAAAAAATCCCAAAAACAGGGCGATCAGTTTTGCAAAAAAGGTATAACTGTTTTCGCGCAGCCGGTTCATGGAAACATCCGCTGCCGCATAGCAAACGCAATTGCCCGCATCATCATATACCGGCTGGTATACCGTCAGCAGCCACCCATAGGTATCATCCGTAATGATCGGCTCAATGGGACGCCCTGCGAGAAGGTCTTCCAGGTAAGGACCAAAAGATTCATCAAAAGGCACCACTGCCCCCGGCAATTCGCCCGGCAGGTCCCCGGTATCTAAGTCAAAGACCACATGGCAGCCGTCTTTTTTGATCTCATATACATAAATATATTCGATATCCGGCGAACTCCCACGGACATCATAGAGCAGTTCCTCGGTCTTGCGGTATTCCTCCATCTCATCGCCATAGATCAGGAATTCATCCACCAGATCGGGATCGATGACGCCTGCCGCCATATTTGCCACACCGCTGGCAAGCTGCTTATGCTCTTCGATGGAGGATTCCCGATAGAGCATGTAACTGATCACAGTTGCAAGGATTGCGATACAAAGGGGCGCTATAACAAGCAGTAAAAGGATCTTTGTCCGAAGGGACATGACCCGCGAATCCATCTTGCGGACCGCTTTCATGGTCTCTTTATTCAGGGGCTTTTGCTGCCAGCCATCAAACAATAAGGTTTCCCGGTATTTCTTCGGAACGATCATAAACAGCAAACAGGCCAGCAAAATCGTCGCAACCTTGTCCAGCAGATCGATGGAAAAATCAGCGAGGAGTTGGGCCGGAAAACGCGGCAGCCCTGCCGTTTCATTCAGATACAGGGCTAACGGCGTCGTCACACCGCCGGAAGCAAATCCATATAAAAACCATGTCAGGATGGAACCGGCAACGCCCCCGATCAGGGCAAGGACAAACGCCGTCGCAAACGCCTTATACCACTTTTTCAGCCATCCTTCCCGCACCATGACAGCCACAACGATGGCCATCAACACATTTAAGAAGGCATAGTAGATCGAGGTTGCATCAAAGAGGGTCTTCAGCAGATTGGAGCACAATCCCACCAAAACCGCCGGAAGATAGCCGCCAAACACCGCCGTCAGAACCGTTCCGATGGTATCCAGATACAGCGGGATCCCTGTTTTTGTAGCAGCCCAGCCACCAAGGAGATTGATCAGCACACCCACAATACACAAAATGATGAGTTCACTGATACGGATTCCTTTTTTCCCGAAACCAAATGCGATCTGCTGCTTTGCCTTCCCTGTATTTTCTTTCTTATCAGCCTTATCCATGCCGCAACCCTCCAAACCATTCGCAGTTTTTCGGTTATCATACTGATATCCGAGCTGCTTCTGAATGATCTGACACGTTTTGATTTATCCCCATTATACCCGAAATCCCTGTCTTTTCAAGCAAAACGGACAGGCAGTCATTGACTGTTTTAGCGATCATCAGTATATCGCCTTCGTATATTCATATCGTCCCCTACAATACTTCAGTTTTCCGGCAATGCAACTCTGTCCGTGATCCCATTCAGTTTTGCTATGGCAATGCCGTAATTGGTGATGGGTACGCCAGCCTTCTTTGCATCTTCGATCCGCGAGAGGATCTGCCGTCTGTTATTCATGCAGCCGCCGCACTGCAGCACCAGGTCATAACCTGAAAGGTCCTTTGGAAAATCCAGCCCAGCCGAAACCGTGGTTTCGATGGCAATCCCCAGTTTTTTCCGAATGAGGTTCGGAAGCTTGACCCTTCCAATGTCTTCTTCCTTTGGCGCATGGGTACAGGTTTCTGCGATCAGTACCTTTGCACCGTCACGCAGCTGCATCATGGCATCGGCGCCTTCCAAAAAGGCGCTAAGGTCGCCCTTGGCTGCCGCCATCAGGATGGAAAAGGAGGTCAGGCGGCATCTGCCTTTTATGATACCGTCCACCTGATGAAAGACCTGGGAATCCGTGATGACCAGATCAGGCAGACGGGAAAGAAGCAAAAGTGCCTGCTCAAGTTCTTCCGGCGCCACCGACGTGATCACACAGTGCCTGTCAAGAAGTTCCCGCATCACCTGCACCTGCGGAAGGATCAGCCTGCCCTTGGGCGCCGAGGCGTCCTGGGGCATGACCAAAAGAACACTGTCTTTTTCCTTTATCATCTTCCCCAAAACCGTATTCACGGGGATCTGTCTGCCCAGCCTGATCAACGTTTCTTTCAGCTGCGAAAGTCCTTCACCGGTTTTCACACTGACCCGGATACAACCAGGTAATACTTCATCCAATTCATCGGCACGGGACTGTACAAAGATCACAGGTACCTTTCGATCCTCAAACCAGCGGGCCTGTTCCTTTTCACGTTCCAGGTCCTGTGCATCCGCTGCCAGGATCACAGCGATATCCGCCCGCCGCAGGATCCGCTTTGTCTGCTCTGCCCGTTCCCCTGACAGCTCGGTGGTATCACAGGAGCCGGGACTGTCCATAAACAGCACCGGTCCGAGGCTGTCATATTCCATGCTCTTAAAAACCGGATCCGTGGTGGTTCCTTCCTGCTCGGAGACCACGGAAACCTTCTGCCCGGTCAGCGCGTTGATCAGGGATGATTTTCCCGTATTGGTCTTGCCGAAGATGCCGATCTGGATCCTGTCGGCATTCGGCGTGGTATTCATTGATTGCATATAAAAAGCCCCTCTGATTGATCACAGTTTTTCCTGCCGGATTTTCACTTTTCCAAACCACAGCATCAGAAACGGAAATCACGCTCCCCTGCTACAATCCTCTCAAGATAGCCGCGGGTCTGCTCGCGAACCTGCTCATTGGGAACCCGTTTCAGCTCCTCTGCGATCAGTTTCTTTCCGATCTCGGCAGTCTCCGGAGATGCATAATCCGACAAGTATTCTTGCAGCGTCATCAGCGCATTGGGCTGGCAGCAGTTGGAGATCTGCCCTGTCTTGCAAAGGCTCATAAACCGGTCGCCGGTACGCCCTGCCCGGTAGCAGGCCGTGCAGAATGAAGGGATATAACCGCCCTGCATCAGCCAGGCAACCACTTCATCCAGGGTACGCTGGTCAGATACATCAAACTGCTCCGTATCATGGGGACGTTCCTCTTCGGTATAACCGCCCACGGAAGTCCGCGAGCCGCCGCTGATCTGGGAAATACCCATGCGAAGTGCTGCAAGGCGTACCTTTTCGCTCTCCCTTGTGGAAATGATCATGCCGGTATAAGGCACTGCGATCCTGGCACAGGCAATGATCTTTTCAAAGGTCTCATCCGAGATCCCGTTGTCAAAGGCATCCGGATCGATGCCCTCTGCTTTTTTCACCCGGGGGAAACTGATGGTATGGGGACCCACGCCGAACACCGCCTCCAGATGCTCTGCATGCATCAAAAGTGCTGCAAACTCATATCGGTATTTATCCAGGCCGAATAAAACGCCCAGACCCACATCGTCGATACCGCCTTCCATGGCCCTGTCCATGGCCTCGGTATGGTAAGCATAGTTTGACTTCGGCCCCGTGGGGTGAAGATACTCGTAGCCTTCTTTGTGATAGGTTTCCTGGAACAAGATATAGGTACCGATACCCGCATCTTTGAGCATTTTGTACTCTTCCACCGTTGTGGCTGCAATGTTGACATTCACCCTGCGGATGGCGCCGTTTTTATGATGGATGGAATAGATGGTTTCAATACTGTCCAAAATATAGGAGATGGGGTTGTTCTTCGGATCCTCCCCTGCCTCGATGGCAAGGCGCTTATGACCCATATCCTGCAGGGCGATGACTTCCCTCTTGATCTCTTCCTGGGTCAGTTTCTTGCGGGGGATCTGACCTTTCATGTGATAAGGACAATACAGACATCCGTTAATGCAGTAATTGGAAAGATACAGGGGCGCAAACAGCACGATCCTGTTACCGTAAAAAGCCTGTTTGATCTCCTCAGCCAGTTTGATGATCTTCTCATTATACTCCGGTAGTTCGCAGGCCAGGAGCACCGATGCCTCCCTATGGGTCAGGCCGGGACACTCCAACAGTCCATTTTTCCATACCGGCTTTGCCTTTTCCAGAAGTTCATCCAGGTAAGCCGTATCGTTTTTGTACTTGTCTGCATAGACAAGGGATGAGAGCACCTCTTCATGATCGATAAATTCTTCCGCTTTTTTGGAAGCTACGTCGTAACTCACTTTAATTCATCTCCGTTCTTTTAATAAATAAAATTGCATAATAAATTTTACAATGATTGATTGCATATTTTCGCCGAAAAACCGCCAAAAATGGCATATTTTGTTCCATGTCACATAGTTATACCATATTTTGTAAAACTCGTCACTAC
>JAFZNL010000058.1 GCA_017550925.1 Lachnospiraceae bacterium
CGGGCAGCTCCTGGCGAATGGCTGGTCGAAGAAAGACGAGAAAATGATCAACGCTATCTTTGAGATCTACTATCAGGAAAAGGTTTTCTTAGAGAAACAGGGTGCGGGTAAAGATCGCGAAACGAAAATCTCGCAGCAGGTGGAAATGATGAAAAACACCACGCTTGACAGTAAGTATCCCGCAACCCATAAGCAGCAGCTGATCGCGGGCTTTAAGTCAAACGTCAATAAGTCTTTCTTTGTAGATTTGATGGGGGAATTCAATTCCCAGGAAAGCTATCTCGGTACTCGGGACAAAGCCGCACGGAATAAAGAAGCGAATGAAATGGCACTCAAGGGAGTAAAGGACGCTTTTGCCGATCCGCAGGTAATATATGGTCCGGCAAAGAAGCCGTCAGGCAGATCCTTTGTAAGCAGTCTTTTGGATAAGGATGAGAAAGCCAGAGATAAGGAGATTGAGGAGAAGGCAAGACGTGAGGCAGCCGAGAAAAAAGTGCAGGCTAAGAAAGAGCGCCTCGAGAAGCTCCAGGCTACTGACCGGAAGCACGTGAAAGATACAAAAACACTTGCAGGAAATCTGGACAAAAAGATCGACAAAGTGGACTATTTCATGTTTGGCCAGGGATCTCCCGAATTTGATACCATGAAAAAATCCATCAAGGATCTGACTCTTTTCAGCCGCGAGAAATATAATGCGAAGCAGGACAATAAACTGACCACAAAGGAAGAGGCTGAACTTTTAAACAGGCAGTATAAGGCGATCCGGGATATCAAGGGTTATCTGGACCATAAGAAGAAGGATTTTGAGGAAGATCCTGCCAGGAAAAATGATGCCGGCAACCAGAAACGCGAACAGAAAAGGATCGTTGCTGCGGTTGATATGTTAAAAGACCTGGAAGAAGCTTATGCAAAGAACGTAAAGCGCCTCTATGAAAAAGAGCAGGCTATGCGTGACAGGCTGAAGGAAAGACTGGAAGCGGAAGCCAAAGTGCTGGAGGATCCGAAGACTTCGCAGGAGCGGTATATGCAGTCTCTGGCCATTGTTACGGATATGGTCAACAATCTGGATGGCAACAAATGGTTCAACCCGGATCCGTCCCGAAAAGAGGCATTTCTGGAAGCGCACATGCAGGATGTGAAGCGGGACTATACAAATAAATACGTAAAAGAGCTGATAGGCGCCAAGGAAGCTCCGCATCTTGCACCCATCAAAGAAGGTTATAAGCACATCCACGGAGATGTGGGCGACCTGAAGAACAGTACGGATGGAAAGCGCCTTACCCTGAAGGATATCTATGATATCAAAATGAAAACCACTCCGGATTACCGGATGGATGTTCCCATGCCTAAGACAATGGCGGGAAATGCGATCCAAAAAGAAGCAAATCAGTACGGAAAGGATCTTTTCTCCGTACAGACCAAGACCATGACAGGGCGCACCGATCTTTACACCAAAGATGATAAGGATATCGTCATTAAGGTAGTAGAGGGTGCACAGAAGAAAAAGAAAGATACCGGCGCAGAGTTTGAAAAATACAATGCGGCTTATCAAAGTGTGAAGCAGGCCAGAACACTCGAAAAGATCGAAGAGGGATTCAGAGTGGAGCCTGCCGCGGTGGGGAAAAAGGCCAAGGACTTTTCCGGTCGGGCCAATGTGGGTGATAAACTCGGCATGAAGGACGCTAAGAAGGGCACAAAAGCAAAAGACGACAGTACCATCGTCGATCAGAAAACGCAGATCAGAAAAGGCCCTAAAATGTAAGAGAATAACAGGCAGACCGGTGGCATAAATGAGTGAAAAGCCTTTGTGAGATTGACTTTTGCATGCGAAAATCTTATAATTAAGGGGTCCGGACCCACCGGACAAATGGGGATAAAAATGGGGAACACACAACGGCCGAAGGCCCGGGATAAAAGCCGGAGCTGTGGCTGAACACGTATTGGGAGGTAAGTAAAATGGGTAATGCAGGAAACGGATCGAAAGGCGGGGTGAGACTCAATATGAGGATTACCCTGATCCTTTTTGCGCTGATACCGCTGGTGATCGTTGCAGCGACGATCGGAACGGTCTCCATCAAGAACAGCAAAAAGGAATTGAAGGGTTATACGCGTGATTCTTTGGTACAGGTGATCAGGGGGATCGGTACATCCTTTGATAACACGGTTCTTAAGAATCAGGAAGTCTTGAAATCTTATATGGCTGCGCCTGTCATCAAAGATGCCCTTCAGAATCCCGATGATCCCGAGATCGCTGCCAAAGCTGAGCAGTATACCCTGGATTATTTCGGCGCGCTTGAGGGCTGGGAAGGCTTATATCTTGCAGACTGGAATACCAAGGTTTTAACCCATCCGAATGCAGGGGCCATCGGCATGGTGCTCCGTGAGGGGGATTCCCTGACCGGCCTTCAGAATAACATGCTTTCGGCTGACAGCGGCGTATTTAATACCGGCATTATGGAAAGCCCTGTGTCCGGTCAGCGGATCATGTCCATGTATGCACCTATCATGATCGACGGACAGCCTGCCGGTTTCGTGGGAGGTGCCTTTTATATCCAAAATATCGCATCGGCATTATCGGATGTATCCGGCCTCAGCCTTTCCAGCGCTTATGTATACTTTGTGGATCATGAAGGCATTATGCTGCATCATCCCGATGAGGAGAAGGTCGGAAATCCGGTGGAAAATGAAGCGGTAAAAGGACTGGTTGCCCAGATCTCAGAAGGAAAGCATCCGGAACCTGACCTGATTGAGTATCTGTATAAAGGAAAAACCAAGTATGCCGGTTATTATATCGGTGCCAATGAATCTTACATTGCCGTTTTGACAGCGGATGAACAGGATGTGCTGACAGGTCTGAACAATATCCGCAGGGTGACGATCATTATCTGCATCATCTGCGTCGTTCTCTTTGGTACGCTGGCAGTGCTGATCGAGCGCCTGATCTCCGTTCCCATCATTGAGATCTCAAAATCCCTTGACGTTCTCAGCACCGGTGATGTGACAACGGATTGCAAAGCCAATACACATATCAGGGAAACCCTGAGCCTGCTGGGTTCCTTCTATGCACTGCGGGATGCCCTGCAGCAATCCATGGGATCGGTAAAAGAGGCTGCCATGCACCTGAATGAATCCATCGTAGGCGTGGATTCCAAAACTGTCCACAATGTGGATTCCGTAGCCCAGATCAATGCAGCCATCAATGAAGTGGCGCAGACTTCCCAGAGTGTTGCCGGCAATGCCCAGGATATGGCGGAAAAGGCTGCATACCTTGGAGATAATGTAGAACAGCTCAATGCCAATGTTCAGAATCTGTATGACGACTCCCAGAAGATCAAGGCAGCCAACAGCGATGCAACGGACTGCATGAAGTCAGTATATGAAGGTGCCAACGAGTCCGTTCGTGCGATGCAGGATATCGGAAGCAAGATCAATGAGACCAACTCTGCCATTGCTGACATCGGTACAGCGATCCAGGCCATCGAGTCCATCGCATCCCAGACGAACCTGCTGTCCCTGAATGCCTCCATCGAGGCGGCCCGTGCAGGCGAAGCGGGAAGGGGATTTGCAGTTGTTGCTGATGAGATCAGAAGCCTTGCGGATTCTTCTGCCGATTCGGCAAAAGAGATCAAGCAGATCATCGAGAAGGTTATGGAATTATCCCAGTCCACAGTTGAGATCTCTAACCGGGTATTTGATGTGATCAGCAGGGAGCAGGCTGATATCGAAAAGGCACAGGAGAAGTTCATTGTGCTTTCGGATTCGGTAGAATCCTCCGTTGTGGAGATCGATACCATCAAACAGATGACATACAACCTCGATCAGATCAAGACGGACCTGGCAAGCGCGACCACAGAGCTCGGTGCGATCTCCGAGGAGCTTGGTGCTTCGGCCGAGGAGGTTGCAGCATCCTGCCAGACTGTAACGGATGCCTGCCTCGATACGCAGAAGGCAGCGACGGATATGCGAAAAGTCAATGCAAACATGTCGGAAGCAGTTGCATATTTCAAGCTGAATTAAAAATGTCTATGTCGTAAAATTGACAGGATTGACAGAAAAGTGATATAGCACAGCCCCCCTTTTGGTGTATGATGCTTTCAGGGTATCTTACATCGAAAGGGGGCATTTTTTATGCGAAAAAAACTTGGAATATTTCTGATCGCTGCAACACTTATCATTCTGCCCGGTTGTGGCAGCAATGGCGGGAATGCAGATGCGGGCAGCGGGGCAGCAGGCAGTGACAATGCTCCGTCGCAGGATAGCAGCGCCGAAGAAGCAAATGTCGGTGATGAGCAGGCCGCGGAAGATGCATCGGCTGCAACAGATGATACGGAAAGCGCTGCCAAGATCGTGGCGCCGGAAGGCTATCACCTGATCTGGAATGATGAATTTGACGGTGATTCGCTCTCGAAGGATGACTGGAATTATGAAGCGCATCCGAAGGGATGGGTGAATAATGAGTGGCAGGAATATATTCCTTCTGATGAATATGCATATCTCAAAGACGGACAGCTGATCATTCAGCCGAAAAAAGAAGGTAACGAGTATTTTTCCGGCAGGGTCAATACCCAGAGCAGACATGCACTGAAGTACGGCAGGATCGAGGCGAGTATCAAAGTTCCGGAGGGACAGGGATTTTTACCGGCCTTCTGGATGATGCCGGAAAACGAGGGCTTCTACGGACAGTGGCCCAAGTGCGGCGAGATCGATATCATGGAAGTTCTCGGTAATGACACGAAGCGCCTTTACGGTACGCTCCACTACGGCGAGCCCCATAAACAGCAGCAGGGCAGCGTGGAGCTGAAGGACGGAGATTTTTCCAAAGAGTTCCATGAGTTTGCCATTGAGTGGGAACCGGGACAAATCCGCTGGTACCTGGATGGCGAGCAGTATTTTGAAACTTCTGACTGGTTTACCAAATATGACGGCGAGGAAGAAAAGCCTTATCCCGCGCCTTTTAACCAGGAATTCCATGTGATCCTGAATGTGGCTGTAGGCGGCGACTGGCCGGGCGATCCGGATGATACCACCGTCTTTGATGAGCGTGCAGCCATGTATGTTGACTATGTGCGCATGTATCAGAAGGACAGCTATGATGAGAATGTGACAAAGCCTGAGAAGGTCAGAGAGTTCAAAGAGGCGGATGAGACCGGCAACTTTGTGACCAACAGCGATTTTGCAAGTGACGAAGACTTAACCGACGATGTGGACTGGAAGTTCCTGCTCTTTAACGGCGGCGAAGGTGAAGCAAAGATCCAGGACGGCGAGATCACCATTACCTCTTCCAATGAAGGCACCGAAGAATACAGCGTGCAGCTGGTGCAGCCCGGTATGCCCATGATCAAGGGAAAGACCTATACCTTCTCCTTTGAAGCCTATGCAGATGAAGAGCGTCAGATGAAACCTGCCATTACGGCACCGGAAGTAGACTGGATCCGTTACTTCCCGGATACGCCGGTAGACCTGACCACAGATTGGCAGACCTACAGCTTTACCTTTGAGATGACAGAGGAAGACGATGACAAGGGCCGTGTGGAGTTCAACATGGGTAAGCAGGGCTCGACTGCTACGATCCACATTCGAAACGTACGACTCGAAGAGGCAGAATGATTCTGTGAGCCGGGCCGGATGGAAACGGATTGTTCCGTGTCGAGTGCGAGCGAAGCGAAGGTCCGAGACACGGAATAACCGTCCTCCGGAGGACCGGCGGAGTATATATAAGTGTAATGAAGAAGGAGAAACCCAAAGTGAAGCGATGGAAAGGCTACGAACACGGCATTAACCTTGGCGGCTGGCTGTCCCAGTGCAACCACACCAAAGACCGCTATGATAACTTCATCATTGAGGAAGACATCAGGCGAATCAGTACCTGGGGACTGGATCATATCCGCGTGCCCATCGATTACAACCTGGTGGAAGACGAAAGCGGACAGTACAAGGAGCGCGGCTTTGAGTATATTGAAAGAGCGGCTGAGTGGGCAGGCAAGCACGGCCTGAACATGATCCTGGACCTGCATAAGACCTATGGCTTTTCCTTTGATCCGGGTCATAAAGAAGAAGGTTTCTTTGAAAACGAGGCCTATCAGGAGCGTTTTTATAAACTGTGGGAAGAACTGGCAAGACGGTTCTGTGACTATGGTGACCGCATCGCTTTTGAACTGCTCAACGAAGTGACGGACAAGGAATATTGCGAGACCTGGAACAGGATCGCTGCGACCTGCATTAAGCGGATCCGCCTGATCGCGCCGAAGACAAAGATCCTTGTAGGCGGTTATTGGAATAACAGTATCGCGGCTGTTAAGGATATCCTTCCTCCTGTCGATGAAAATATTGTCTATAATTTTCATTGCTATGAGCCGCTGATCTTCACCCATCAGGGCGCTTACTGGGCGCCGGGGATGGATACGGATTTCAGGATTTCCATCCATGCCAGTTATAAAGAGTTAGCGGCGGCATCCGAAAAAAACCTGACCCAGGTAACGGTTTCCATGGAGGGCGTTGATGAGAATGCGAGCCTCGGACCGGAGTATTTTGCTCATCACTTCGGGGAGGCAGTCAGGGTTGCAGAAGAAAGAGATGTGCCGCTCTACTGTGGGGAATACGGTGTGATCAATCTGGCGGATCCCCGGGAGTCGCTGGAATGGTACCGGATCATCAACGAGGTCTTCAACCGGTTTGGCATCGGACGAGCTGCCTGGAGCTATAAGGAAATGGATTTCGGGCTGATCGATGAGCATATGGAAAGTGTATTTCCGGAATTGATAAATCAGCTGTAATCGGTTATAATACTAATAAAGATGAACTGATCAACATAGAAAGAGTGTTGTTTCCGGTATCTTGCGTACGGAGCCGGGATAACCATATAGAAACTTACTACACGAAACGGCCGACAGTCATTGCTGTCGGTCGTTTTGTGTCTGTGCGGGGCGAGATGCGACAGAATCAGTAAGAGATCTGAGGGAAATCAAGTTGGGTACTGTCATATACCACGAAATATGGTATAATCGTTGAAGGATCCGATAACAGCGGATCAATTGTATTATTGGTCCGGTGTGAATGCCGGTGATTTACGCAGTGGGGATAAACATGAAATCAGGAAAAGCAGCTTGGACGATAAAATATTCACTCTTGAATTCGACATATTTTATCGCGTTTTGTACCATACATGCCTATGCGGCAGTGTATCTGTTAGCGCATGGCTTTACGAATACGCAGGTGGGGATTCTGTTAGCACTGGCTAACATTTCTTCCGCAGTCAGTCAGCCGTTGGTGGCTGCGCTGATCGATAAACCGGGGCCGTTGACGAACCGGGGCTTTATCATTTTTTCCGTGCTTGCCATTATGGCAGGCTCCGGTCTTTTGATGCTGGTCAACGAAAATAAGGTGATCATCTTTATCGTATATGCACTGATCTATATGATCCAGTTTACCTATCAGCCTGTAATGACAGCGCTTTGCTTTGAATATCAAAACAGAGGGGCGGATATCATGTACGGCCTTTCGAGAGGACTCGGGTCCGCCGGTTTTGCGGTAACCTCCATGCTGATCGGCGGCGTAGTGGAAAAGCGCGGCGTATTTGTACTGCTGATCGTGAATGTTTTTGCAATGGCGGCATCTCTGGTTGCAATCCTGTTATTCCCCAAATTATCGGAGGAGGCAGGAAACCGGGATGCAAAAGGAGGTAACATTGGTGGCGTAGAAGACGGTGCCAAAGATGGTGCACGGAAAGAAAATGCAAATAAGGATGCCGCTCAGAGCAGCCTGCGTGATTTTGCAAAGCTGTATCCGGCTTATGCGTTGTTTCTTATTGCGGTGGTATGCTTCTTTTTTGCCCACAATATGATCAATGATTTTATGATCCAGATCATCAGAGGTCTTGGCGGCGCAGAAAGAGAGTTAGGTCGTGCTAACTTTTTGCAGGCGATCTTAGAGCTACCGGTCATGGCGATGATCGGCGTGATCCTGAAAAAGATCTCCGCAAAGAAACTTCTGCTGATCTCCGGTGTGGCCTTTTTGATCAAGATCGTGATCCTGATCTTTGCAAAGGATATGACGGCTATGTATATCAGCCAGTCTTTCCAGCTCTTTGCCTATGCGCTCTTTATTCCGGCAGCGGCTTATTATGTCAGCGAGACCATGAAACAGCATGATCAGGTGAAAGGACAGGCGTTTATCACCACGGCCATCACGGTAGGCGGAATTTTTTCCAACTTCATCAGCGGTAGGATCCTCGACAGTCTGGGAGTCAAGGCGATGCTGATCACCGGAACGGCTGTTTGCGCCCTGGGCGTTGTGATCGCATTTATGGCGTTAGGGCGGAAAAAGTCATGATGGATAGATGCCAAGTGGATATATGTCTTCTGGGCGTTTTGTAGATAATACAGGAGAACTGTGATACAATGGACAAGATCCTTTTTTTGGAATGGAAGAGTTTCGGAAATGAATATATCATCCCGGTTTTTGAGCGGCTGGGATATGAAGTCGTTCGCATGCCTTTTGATGTCCATGAGGATGATACCCGCATGAGCGAACAATTAGCGGCTAATATCGCGCAGAAGATTCTGGAATTAAAACCGGTTTTTCTGTTTTCCTTTAATTATTATCCGGTTGCTGCCATCGCAGCAAAGGCCTGCAGGATCAAGTATGTGTCATGGATTTATGACAGCCCGTTTATTCAGTCCTATTCACAGACTGCACTTTATGAAACGAACCGGATCTTCCATTTTGACAGCAGCGAGGCGGCGCATTTATCCGCTCTGGGTGTACCTTATGTATATTATCTGCCCATGGGCGCAGCCTGTGAGCATTATGATGCCATGATCCCGACGGCTGGTGATCACGCAGCCTATGACAGTGATATTACTTTTATCGGTTCTACTTACAGTGAAACCCATAATCATATGTTCCGGCACTTGGAAAACCTGGATGACAGGACAAGGGGCTATGTAGATGCCCTGATGCAGGCGCAGCTGAATCTGTACGGTGTGGATGTGATCGAACCGGCCTTAAGTCCGGATGTCGTAGAGAAGATACAGAAGGTTTGTCCGGTTTATGCCAGTGGCGATGGCATGGAAACAGCCGAGTGGGTGATCGCCAATTATTTCCTGGCGAGAAAGGTGACAGCCATGGAACGGCAAAAGCTTTTGACCCTTCTTTCGGGGAAATTCAAGGTCAGGCTTTTTACACCGGAGAAAACACCGGATCTTCCGAAGGTCCTGAATATGGGAAAGGTGGATTATTACGACCGGGCACCCATCGCCATGAAATGCGCGAAGATCAATCTGAATATTTCCCTGCGAAGTATTCATACGGGCATGCCTCTTCGGGCCGTCGATATCATGGCCTGTGGCGGGTTTTTGTTAAGCAATTACCAAGCGGATTTTATGGAATACTTTGAACCCGGAAAGGATTTCGTGTATTATGAAAGCATCGGACAGGCAGCGGAGCTTTGTGAGTATTATCTGACGCATGAGGAAGAAAGAAATAAGATTGCGGCCAGTGGCTATGAGAAGGTAAAAGAGCTTCTCGGTTATTCTTCCCAGGTTGAAAAAATGCTCGCTCTGATATAAAACACAGAGCCGAAAATTTGTGATCAATAAAGCCGGTAAACGAATAATTCATTCAGCTGTATAAAGTCTGTACGAAAATACGAAGCCGATAAACTAATAATTCATTCAGCAGTATAAAGTCCGGTACGAAAATACGAAGCCGATAAACTAATAATTAATTAAGGAGACAGCTATGAATATTGCAGTGATTTTCGCCGGGGGTTCCGGCAGAAGGATGCACACGAAGGACAAACCCAAGCAATTTCTGATGGTGCACGGCAAGCCGATCATCGTGCATACCATTGAGAAGTTTCAATACCATCCGGCTATCGATGGGATCATTGTTGTCTGCATTGAAGACTGGATCGATTATATGAAGGAAATGCAGTATCGATATCGCCTCGATAAGATCGGCAAGATCGTTCCCGGTGGAGGAACGGGACAGCTTTCCATTTTTAACGGACTCAAGGCAGCGGAAGAGGTGTACGGCTCGAAGGATAACATTGTATTGATTCACGATGGTGTACGCCCGCTGATCAATGATGAACTGATCGATGCCAATATTGCATCCGTAAAGGAGCATGGATCTGCCATCACGGTTACCCCGGCAAAGGAAACGGTTATTCTGGTAGATGATAACGGACTGGTAACGGATGTGCCCAGCCGTGAGCATTCAAGAACGGCGCAGGCGCCGCAGAGCTTCTGGCTTTCCGAAATCCTGAATGTCCACAGACAGGCTGTTTTTCTGATGGAGACCAATGCGATCGACAGCTGTACTTTGATGCGCAGGTTTGGTAAAAATGTGTCTGTTGTAGTCGGACCGAATCATAATATCAAGATCACGACACCGGAGGATTTTTACATTTTCCGTGCATTATATGATGCCATCGAGAATGAGCAGATGGGATGAGTATGAAAAAACTGATCATCACCTATCATGGGGATGTGGAAACCACGTCCTTCTTTATGACGCAGATGGAAAAGCAGCTGCAGGCGGATGGCTATCAGGTTTATCCGCTTTTTTATGATGCAGTGCCTGTTGACCTTCCGGCTGATATTGCCGCACATTTACACGGGACGGCGGAGCAGGCGGAAACGGATCTGAAAGGCGCAGTTTTTCTGACCTTCAATTTTGCAGGATGCTATTCAAAGGATCCCTGCCTGTATTTAGGTGAGATGCTGGTAGACCGCTTCCGGATGCGGATCGTGAATATCCTGGTGGATCATCCCTATCATTATCATGATTTTTTGTATGAACAGATCCGTGAAAGATTGGATCGGTATCTGCAGTTTGATCTGGATCAGCAGCATGTTGCCTATATGAAGCAGTATTTTCCGGAAATCTCCCTGGGAGGATTTTTGCCCAGCGGGGGAACTGCATATACGAAAGAAATGGCCAAAGACAGTGCATTTTCGGAAGGAAAAAACGTGGAACCGGAAACGTCGGATGACCGTCCCATCGATATCCTCTTTGCGGGCACCTTCGTCCCGCCGGAGGGCTTTAACCTGTTTATTGACAGAAACGGTCCGGAGTACAGCGCCTTTTACCATTCCATGCTGCGGGAGGCGTTAGCGGACCCATCTGAAAAACTGGAAGATATCGTCAGGCGGCGCCTGATCGAAGAGATTGAAGAGGGCGTCACTGAAGAGGAGATCCGGCAGACCCTCGGACACGTTCAGTTCCTGGATTATTTTGTCAGATATAAAAGGCGTGGAGAAGTGATCCGGTTTCTGGCAGATTGGGCACCGGAAGAAGGAACGGCTGTCAGTCAGGGAGACAGCGGCCTTCATATCACCATCGTCGGATCCGGCTGGGAACATCTGACGGATCAGTTAAAGCATCCGGAGAGGATCACGCTTTTGCCTTATGCTGACAGCGCGGAGGTGCTGGCACTTTTGGCGCAAACGAAACTGTCACTGAATGTATTACCTTCCTTCCATGAGGGCACTCATGACAGGATATGGAATTCCATGCTCGCTGGGGCGGTCTGTGTAACTGATACGAATGGATATATGGATGCGTTTTTGCATGACGGTGAGAATGCCGTCGTATTTCAGACGCCGGCTATCGATGAGAGTGAGGTGGAGCAGTACCATTACAGCCTGACTTTGGACGGGAGAAAAGAGCTGGAACAGCTTGCCCGGCGTCTTTATCATCTTTTGCAACCGGGAACAAAGCAGGAGCTGGACGGCATCGCAGAAAACGGAAGGCAGCTTGCCTTATCCCAGACCTGGTCACAGAGAACGAAGGAACTGGAGAAGGTTCTGTACGGATATATGCAGAAATGAGGGGAACACAGATTACACTGTCTGTTTGAAACCCGATATGAAAAACGGAACTGGAAACTGCAGATAAATGACAGAGTACAGCCCGGTATAAAAACGAAATCAAGAACTAATAGTATAAATTCGGAGGATATGCAAATGAAAACAGAAGGAGCGCAGGATAAAAAGATTTTGGCCCTGATCACGGCAAGGAGCGGATCGAAAAGTGTGAAGGATAAAAATATCCGTCCCATTGACGGAAAGCCGATGCTGGCTTATTCCGTGGAGCATGCGCTGGCATCGAAATATATCAACAGGATCGTCCTGACCACGGACAGTGAGGAATACGCCAGGATCGGAAAAGAATACGGAGCGGAGATTCCCTTTATCCGGCCGGCAGAGTATGCCACCGACAGCGCCCTGGATATCGATGTGTTTGTTCATGCCCTGGGCTTTTTGCGGGATCAGGAAGGCTATGAACCGGACATCGTGGTACATCTTCGCCCCACCTATCCCTTCCGTGATGTAGCGGACATTGATACCATGATCGAAAAAATGCTGGCTGACGAATCTATCGATTCTCTCCGTAGTGTCCGCAAAAACACTGTTGTACCTCATAAGATGTGGTACCTGCAGGAAGACGGACAGCTGGATCCTTTGATGAAGGATATCCCGGAGGCCTATAACATGCCCCGGCAGGCGCTGCCGGCTACCTACATTCAGAACGGAAATGTGGACCTTCTCCGCCCCCGCTGCATCTGGGAGTATCATTCCATGACAGGAAAGAAGATCATGGGTTATGAAATGAAAGAGATGTATGACGTGGATACAGAGGAAGATTTCAGCCGCGTAGACCGGGTTCTTCGGGCGCGTCGGGGCGGTCAGCAGTTTGTTTTTGATATCGACGGCGTGATCGCTGCCTACCGGGATGACCTGGCTTATGACAAAGCCATGCCGAATCAGAAGATGATCGATATCATCAATCAGCTTCATGCCTGGGGAAACCGCATCGTTTTATATACTGCCAGAGGCTACGTGACCAAAATCGACTGGAGAGAGGTAACGGAAAAGCAGATGGCAGACTGGGGGCTGCAGTATGATGAACTGCTCTTTACAAAACCCAATGGAGATTTTTATGTGGATGATAAGATGATGGATATGGCGTTTTTATACAAGGAGTTTTCAAAGTGATGCTCAATGGGATTTGCGTGATATGAGCGGATATAACATAAGAGGTTGAGCTGAATATAGCATTACAGAAAAACCGGCGGATCCAAAATGGATCTGCCGGTTTTTGAATCTGATTCATTATTCTGAGAATTGTTTCTGCGCCTGTGATATTCATTTTATCATCAGCAGTAGTTGTTGAATAAGAATCCGCTGTAGGCGCTGGTGGTATAAGGATCCGCGAAGTTCTTGCCGGGATTCTTATATGCAACAATGGTTTTGTTCACATACTCCATGGGATTCATGGAAATCTGGCTGGTCTTGCGGAGCATGGAATTCGCAAAATCTTTCACGGCGCCGATGGTCTGTATGCCATCCTGGGAAGAAGCGGCTGCTTTGAGTTTCTCATCATCTACTTTCAGATGGCCATCCGATCCGAAGGTGATACCGATGGCGTCTAAGTCGGAGGCGTAGTGCCTTGACATATAACCCAGCTCGCTGTGAAGAAGATTTCCTTTGGTGTGTTCATTGCTTCCGGTAAACGTGTTGTCCAGGAAGGTGTTATAACTCTCTGCCAACGCATGTACATTTTCTGCAAGGGAATCTATATCACCCTTTAAGCCGATCTCTGTTGTGATGCCCGGCTCCGGAGATACGCCCTGCAACGTGATCTCGTACTGTTTGTCGATGGTAAAGGTATTGGAGGATGCGCTGCGCTCGATGCCATTGATCTCAAATAGAGCATCCTGCGGTTTCTGCATCACCCTGTTGAGTCCCAGATAATCAACGATGCCGCTGCTCTGGGAAGTATTATCATCACTGATGGCAAAGATCAGATTGCGTCCACCGGCCTCGCCGGTCTGAGAGGAGATCAGCTTCAAAGAAGAATTACCGCGGTCATCTTCGAGGACCTGTCCTTCTACACCAATCTCCGCATTTGTGATCAACCTGGAAAGCCTTTCCTGAATATCCCGGTTGGTATCATTTTCACGGATCTGGAATTGGAATTCGTATCCGATATCATTAATGGAAAGGTCAAAGGAGTATGCGTTCGGACTTAATCCGATGGTATCATTTGAGGGAAGATAATTTCCCACATTCTCCTGAGGGCTCGCCAGTCTTGCTACGCCAAGTTCAAAGGAAGGCGCCGGCTGGCCGTTGTCGCTGCCTAAATATTTAACGCCCGCGATCTCAGGTCTGGTAGAGTAGGGCATCTTATGGTCTAAGACGCCGCCTTCTTCATTGTCGCCGAGGTTGCTCTGGGTGGAAAGGACTGCATTCCGGAAGGAACGGGCACTTTCCTTAAGCGAAATCGCATAAGATTTAGCCTCGCTGCTTTTATCAAGAATAGCAAGGGGGGATTCTTTATTCATTTTGACGATGGAACTATAGACCTTCTTCAGCTCGTCTTTTTTGTGAGTGTCGAGCGGAGTGTTGGTCTTCGGAGCATACTCAGCCAGATAGTGGTTGTACACCTGATTGAGACTATCGAAATTCACACCAGCCATCAGAAGCCCTCCTTTCTTCCCTGAAATTTGCCTTGTTTGAGGAGCTTTCGACAGATCCATGTCAACGCTCCGGCAGGGGCTGATTATAAAATGGCGATAATAACGCTATTTTTATGCCTTTACTCTACCACACAAATGCGCTATATGCAAGTGTTTTTTACAATTAAATGAAAGAAAATGCAAGAATTTACAAGGCTTTTTGGCGATTCCTGCCTGCCGGGTAG
>JAFZNL010000059.1 GCA_017550925.1 Lachnospiraceae bacterium
CTGCCGCATTTTCTGATACGCCGCATCCCTGTAATTTTGATACAGGTCTACCTCTTCTTCCTCTGTAAAACGGTAATCATAAAACGCGAAAGTACAGTCTTTGCAATAGTAAAGCTTCGTGGGATAATTCTTCACTTTTCCGGACTGAAATGACGGCTCGATCCTGGCCATGACAAAATCGGACACCACCGTTTCTTTATATTCCAGATTGCCGCTCCCGCATATCAGACAATTCATTGATCCTTCTCCCAATTACCAATACGCTCTCCTTCTACCACCAAAGGTCGCTTCATGAGCCTGCGATTGATGCTCAATATATATTCTCCCAGAAAACCGATAAAGAACAGCTGAACGGATCCGAGGATCGCCACCAGCAAAAGCACAGGCGCCATGCCGGCCTCAAAACGGTCCCAGTATACCAGTTTCATGACCAGGTAGACCAGCGCCACCAGGATGCTCAGCACAGCCATTAAAAAGCCGAAAAAGGTGGCCAGACGGAGTCCTGCTTTCGTATAGGATGTAAAACTCAGCATCGCGCCGTCATAGAGCGTAAAGAAATTGTTATGCGTCTTTCCCGCACGGCGTTTTTGCTGCTCATAAGGGACATCCACCCGTTTATATCCCAGCTCTGCCACGACACCCCTGATAAAGGGAATGGGATCGTCCAAGGAACGCAGAACCTCGATAAAGGAACTGTCATACAGGCCGAACCCCGTAAACTGCTCGATCATATCCACTTCGGAGATTTTCTTGATCAGCTTATAATAGCAGCTTCTGAAAAAACGCATCAGTTTATTCTCTTTGCTGTTCGCCTTAATCCCGCAGACGATCTTCGCACCTTTTTCCCACTCCTCCAAAAACTTCGGGATCATCTCCACCGGATCCTGAAAATCACAGCACATGCCGATGGTACAGTCTCCCGTTGTCTGGAGCAGCCCATAGTATGGCGAATTGAACTGCCCGAAATTTTTCGCATTGAAGATTGCCTTTACGTGGGGGTTTTTCTCACAGATCCCGCGAAGCAGATCTCTTGTGCCGTCATCGGAGTCATTATCAATAAACAAAAGCTCATACTCATACTGCGGACAGTCCTTTTCAAAGACTTGCGCAATCGCCTCGCTCATGGGCACTACATTTTCTTTTTCATTAAAGCATGGGATCATCACACTGACTTTTTTCATGACCGCCTCCCGTGATATTTCCTTTTTTCCGACGTTCCGGCCGCTGTTATTGTTCCTTCGGCCATGCATACAATACGCTGTCGCTCAGCACGTGTTTATGCTGCCTGAGCGCAAAATGATAATCCGGCAGCATGTCCCGCAGCAATAGCGGTATCTGGTAAAAATCCGCCACATTATGATAGATGCAGATTGCCAGAAGCGGCCTGTATTCTTTTAATCCTTCCTGCGCACCAAGGAGCATGTCATACTCCCAGCCTTCTATGTCCGCTTTCAAAAATGAATAAGGCCGGGTCAGGAACTCATCCAGCGCAACGACTTTTGTGCCTTCCGCATCTTTACCGGGCTGTTCGTCTGTGCCGCTCTCCTGCCCTGCAACGATCTTTGAACCCAGGCCGTTATTCGTATCGTAGCGCACCAGGGTTCCCGTTTGATTCCTGCCTGCCACGCCGGCCTGAACGATTTCGATGGAATCTTCCTTCAGTCCCCATTCCCGGACCAGCCGCTCTGTCCTGTATTTCATAGCCCTGACATTATGTTCATCCGGCTCAAAGGCAATGATCTTCTGAAAAACACCGTCCTTCGTCCACAGATAACGCTCTATGGAATCTCCCACGTAAGCGCCACAATCTACAAATACCTCTCCGGGGCTGCTGAGGCTAAAGGGCGGCAGGGCAAAATACTGCTCATTGGCGCTGACCGGAAGAGGTGCGCCTTCTACCCTGATCCGCTCATAGGAAAGTGTTTCATAAACCTGCTTCGATTCTTCGTCATCGAAAAGATCATACACAGCCAGCACCTGATCCGCGTGCTGTTTTAAGACCACCTCATCAATCGGATAATTCAGAATGCCCATCCCGGAAAGCTGCTTTGATACGGCTTTGACCACCCTGCTTTGAATGGAACATATCAATACGCAGATCTCATCTTTCTTCTCAGAAAGCGACTGCGGTGACACCACCTTTCTGCCGTTGCACTCCGTTCCCCATTTACTTTGATTATTGTCCGTATATCCGGCGATCTCAAACCTTTCCTTTTCCAGTCTGGCAAAACCGTTTGCATACAATGCCGCTGTGTTTCCCGCGCCGAAGATCCAGATTTGCCTGCCGGTCAGATCAGGAATATCGGCTCTTAATACTGTTTCAAATTCTGCCCTGCCCATCCTTTTCTTTATATCCTCCTTTGCTGTTTCCTGTACCGTCAAAGGTTATGCAAAATAACTCTCTGTTAAAAAAGTGATCTCCATCCTGCGTCCCTGCGTGTTTTTGAAATCCTGATAGATCTCCCTGATCTCCTCATTGAGCTCATCCCACTTCCCGGCAGGATTGAGCGTCGGCAGGGACGGATCCGCGTAACTTTCGTTATATTGGTGCTTAAATCCGTCAAAGCCGGCAATGGCGATATCCTTCACACCGAGTTTTTCCATCAGGCGCAGGCAGCAGATCGCAGCATTGTCAAAATGCTCCCAGCCGCGTTTGATCGCCCTATGATAACCCACTATCACTTCACCGTCTTCTGCTGTTGTTTTGATATTCGATAAAATGATTTTCGGCGTTTTATGGAATGTCTCGGGATGCGCCTGCCTTGCATAGTCATAACGGGCATGATTGACAAAGAAGATATGATCATATGCATATCCCGGCAGGATCGCATTTACGCCGATCACCACCGCATTCTCTTTTTGAATATACGCATCTATGACATCCTTTTGCGCCAGCGAAGATCTTCCCGGACAGATCAGAACCACCTTCCTGTGCGAGAGGTCTTTGCGAAGCTCCTGCGCCGTCGCATCGTCATCCACTTTCCGGTCCTGATTTTCCAGATATTTTTGTTCCAGCAGGTCGTAATCATATTTTCTTCGTTCTTCCGTGCTCAGAGACGCTATGATATGCCGCATGTCCCTGGCATTGGTTCTGTGATTGCTCTGCAGATATGCGATATTGTTCACGTGACACTGGTACAGCCCTGCTATGAAATAAGGCGTTGAATATCCCCAGCTGTATTTTTCCTGGAATTCCTGCATATAGATATCGATGGCATCCATAATGGCATCAAGGTCATAACCGCCGCTCTGCTGCCGGTTTAAGTAGCCTGCGACCAATTCTGTCGTGGCATTTCCCGCACCCCTGCCCATACCGCAGAGCGTTGCATCCACGATGCAGTCCCTTCCCGATTCTGCCATCAGCTCAGCAAAGCGGATCACCAGCGCAAAAGCCAGCTGCTGGTTATTATGGGCATGAAAACCGATCCGGATATCGGGCAGAAGTTCCCGGTCAAGGATGCCGGCTATTCTCTCAAGATCGTTAAAATACATGGCGCCGAAGGTATCGACAACAGAGAGCCCTTCGGGCCGGAATGCATTCATATCCGCTGCTAAAAGCCGCAGGCTTTCATCATCATACGCAAGCGTGTTTGCGGCCTGAAAATAAACCAGATAGCCCTTATCCCGGATCTTTCGGCCGATCTCAATGGCCTCTTTTTGTCTGCCGAAGGGAAAGACGACGCGGATCGCGTGAATGGATTTCCCGTCGCATGGCGGCAGGTTTTCCACCTGATATCTGTCCCAGTCGATCATGGCCAGGTAGGTCACGCCTTCTTTCGGCCTTCCCAGATACTGTTCTAAGTCAGCCGGCACATGGTAATAGGAATACCCCGTCTCATGGGCGGCATCCTTGAGCCAGCCGCATTCGATCAGCTGCGCTCCGGCTTCCTGCGTTTTTTCTATGATGCCCTTGATCGCCGCCGTTCCGAAGTATCCGCCTGTGATATAGGCTCCGTCCCGAAGCGTGCAGTCGAGCATTTGAATCGTGTTGTGTTTATCCATATGATTTGTCATTTATCCTTACGCTTCATTTTTGCATTATGTAAACCATCATGACCGCTCAAATAAGGGGATCAGCATCCACTCTCTCATTTCCTCTTCGGAAAGCTGCGGATTCATATATTCAAGCGGCAGCGATTCCATCTGCCCGTCCGTGCGTTTATAGGAAACCTGCTTCGGAAGGGCGCCCAGATCGATCGATGTATATACCGCGCAGATCACCGGTCCTTCCTCCTGCAAAACGGCCTGTACCTTTTCCTCCAGCTCACTGTTTTTTGATATCTGCTCCGTCTTCAGCCCAAAAGCTTGCGCCACCTTTACGATATCCGGCAGCGTCAGGTTGGATCCCTCATCACAAGCCACATAATGGCCTGCAAAAACGTTTTTCTGCGTCGTATGGATCTGGCTGTAGCCATGATTGCACAGCACAAAGATCTTTACCGGAAGCTGCAGCCTATGAAGGGTTTCGAGTTCCTGGATATTCATCATGAAGCCGCCGTCTCCGTTCACGCAGACAGTTCTCTTTTTCCCGGATGCCAGGCAGGCGCCAATGGTCGCCGGCAAACCAAAACCCATGGAAGCCAGCCCTTTTGTCGAGAATACGCGCTGTCCATTTTTTACACGGAATGTCTGCATGGACACATCGATACAGGTGCCGGAACTGCCAGATACATACACATCGTCTCCCTGCATCTGCTCTGCAATCGTATCCAAAAGCGCGTATGTATTAACGCTCTCTGTTTCCGCCCAATGCATCTTTGTCACGATTGGGAAAGACGCCTTCGCCCGCTTCGCGTAATCGGTCCATCCACTGATATCCCGACCTTTTATCTCATCTTTTCTCTCAATGATTTTTTCCAAAAAGACTTTTGCATCAGAACAGATGGCCAGATCCGGCCGTACATTGATCTTATGAAGCTCCGGCTCATCAATATCAACCATGACCTTGAATGCCGCCCGGGCAAAACCATCGAACTGATAACCCGTCTGCAGAAGATTCTGTCTGGCACCGATGGAAAGGAAAAAGTCCGAGTTCTGCTGAACCAGATTTGCGTACCGTTGTCCCATCCCCCCCGGCCTTCCGAAGAACATGGGATCATCCTCAGGTATCAGATCAATGCCGTTCCATGTCGTTAAAACCGGCACCCGGTAAATCTTCAGAAACTCAGACAGTTCTTCGAAGGCATCTGCCAGCCGTATCCCGTTTCCTAAAAGGACAACCGGCCTTTCGGCCCGGTTCATGGCTTCTATCACCTGATCTATCTGTTCATTCGAGGGAGCGGGTTTCTGATACTGCTCCTCAAATCCTTTCAACTCATCCGGCTCGATCATGGATGCCTGCACATCCAATGGGATATCGATCCAGACAGGTCCCTTACGGCCCGTCTGTGCCTCATACAGGGCTTTCTCAAGATGATAGCGGATATCCTCCGGCTTTTCCACCATGGCTGCGTATTTCGTCACAGGCGCTGCCACCGATACAATATCCACCTCCTGCATTCCCTGCTGGCGGATGCCCTGATCCCTGATCTGATCTGCGATCTTGACCTGGCCGGAAATGATCAGCATGGGAGTAGACTCTATGTAAGCGGCCGCTACGCCGGTTATGGCATTGGTCCCGCCGGGGCCGGTTGTGACCATGGCAACGCCGAGCCGGTTATTGACTCTGGCATAAGCCTCTGCTGCTATACTGCAGGCCTGTTCATGAAGGCAGACTACATATTCGATCTTCTCGCTTTTTCCGAGAGAGTCATTCAGATGCATGGCACCGCCGCCGGGTATCATGAACACATGGCCGACGCCTGTCTGCTCAATAAAACTGATCACATAATCTGACAACTTTACCATCGCTTGCTCTTTGCTCCTTGTATTTCTCATGCTGCGTTCATGATCTGCTGATCCGCCGCATCTATGCTCAGCCGATCTGTTGCGTTTATGGTCCGCTTATCCTGTACATCGATGACCTGCTTACTCCGCGCAGGCTTCCCGGATCCTCTTTATCATTTCTTCGATCATAGCATCCGTCATGCCCGGATATACACCGATCCAGAAGGTATCCTGCATAATCCGGTCTGTCACCGGCAGATCACCGATATTGCGGTAGTCCCTGCCTTCTTCCAAATGTGAAAAGCAAGGCTGTTTTGTCATATTACCGCCAAACAGCATCCTCGTTTGGATCTTATGGCTTTCCAGATGCTGCACAACTTTGTTCTTTTCCACGCCTTCTTTACAGGTGATCAAAAAACCGAACCAGGACGGCTCCGAACCTTCCAGCGGCTGCGGAAGGATGAGTTTGTCCTGTAAATCTTTCAGTCCGTTCCACAGACGGTCAAAGTTTTCTCTCCTGCGCCTGGTAAACTCCGGCATTTTTTTCAGCTGTGCACATCCGATGGCCGCCTGTAGGTCAGTCGCTTTTAAATTGTATCCTAAGTGGGAATACACATACTTATGGTCATATCCGGCCGGAAGAAGGCCGAACTGTCCGTCAAAGCGGTGGCTGCACAAATTATCCTGCCCACTGCCGCAGACGCAGTCTCTGCCCCAGTCTCGAAGGGATTTAACGATCTTTGCCAGCAGGGGGTTATCGGTATAGACAGCTCCTCCCTCTCCCATGGTCATATGATGGGGCGGATAAAAACTGGAGGTCCCGATATCGCCAACAGTACCGGTCATCTTCACTTCGCCGTCTATCGTTACCTTTGAACCTAATGCATCGCAGTTATCCTCGATCAGCCAAAGGCCGTGTTTTCCGCAAAAGGCTTTGATGGTCTGCAGGTCAAAAGGATTTCCCAGGGTATGTGCCAGCATGATGGCCTTTGTTTTTGATGACAGCGCATCTTCAAGCTGCGTCACATCGATATTGTACTGCGGGATCGTCATATCAACAAAAACAGGAACTGCGCCATACTGAACAATCGCAGCGATAGTTGTCGGAAAGCCTGCTGCCACGGTGATGACCTCATCTCCCCTTTTCACCTGTCTGTCCCCAAGGAGCGGAGATGTCAGCGCCATAAAAGCCAGAAGATTTGCTGAAGAACCGGAATTGACCAGGGCGCAGTATTTAATGCCGAGATACTCAGCAAGCTTTATTTCAAATTCTTTTGTATATCTGCCGCTGGTGAGCCAGAATTCCAGGGAGGCGTCCACGAGATTGCACATTTCTTTTTTATCGTAGACCCTGGAGGCATATGGGATCTTGTCTCCCTTTTCATAGGGCTTTTTTGCATGAAATATCTCGCAGTACTCCGCTACCTGTTGAAGGATGATATCCCGTGCCTGCTGCTCTGTCATACCCGCAAATCTGTTTTCCATGATTTCCTTCATTCCTCACTTATGCCAATGATTCATTCATCGTATATCAGTGTTACACCCTGTTATCAACTGAGCGTATTAGTCTCCGATTTTATCAGCTGACTTCATTTTATTCTTCCAGGTCATCCAGGGCGTGTTTCCTGCAGCAATCAGATCTTCCAAGACTTTTCGATCACGTTGGGTATCCATATTCTGCCAAAACCCGTTGTGCATGAAAGCTGCCAGTTGCCTCTCTTCCACCATCTTCTGCACCGGCTCTTTTTCAAATACCGTGCCGTCATCCTTCAGGTAATCAAAGACCCGCGGACCCAGCACCATGAAGCCGCCGTTGATGATTCCCTGATCGATCTCATCCTTCTCTCGAAAAGCCCGGATCGTGCTGTCTTCTTCATCGATCTCCATGATCCCATAACGCTGTCCTACGTTCACGGCTGTTATGGTCGCGATTTTCCCATGTGTCTTATGGAAACGTACCAGTTCATCCAGATCCACATCGGAAACCGCGTCACCGTAGGTCATTAGGAATGTATCATCTCCGATAAACCGCTGAATCCGTTTAATACGGCCGCCTGTCATGGTATCTAGTCCGGTATCCACCAATGTCACCTTCCACGGCTCCGAAACGTTGTTATGCACCGTCATCCTGTTGCCGTCAGCAAGGTCAAACGTCACGTCACAGTTGTACAGATAATAATCGGCAAACCACTGCTTGATCACATGCTGCTTATAGCCGCAGCAGATAATAAACTCATGATGCCCATATGCCGAATAATGCTTCATGATATGCCAGATGATGGGCTTGCCGCCGATCTCGATCATGGGCTTCGGCTTCAAATGGCTTTCTTCGCTGATCCTGGTGCCGTAACCACCGGCTAAGATAACTACCTTCACTTTTTCTTCCTTTCGCATAAACTTATGTCAACCTATCTCCTGCATCCATTGAAGTGTTTTCTGAATTCCTTCATCAAAATTCACAGCTGGTTCAAAGCCCGTATCTTTGGATAACTCTGAAATATCCGCCACCAAATGCATCACCTGATTTGGTGCATATGAGCGCTTCCCGAATTCGATGCAGTTTACATAATCTTTCTCGTTGCTTCCGGCATTCACTATCTTCTGCGCAGCTTCGGCAGCCTCAGTCATATAGCTCTTCAGCGCCCTGCCCTGTCCGCTTCCGATACAGTAGGTCTTTTGATCCAGGCCCTTTTCAGCCAGCAAAAAAATGGCTCTTGCCGCATCTTCGCTGTAGAGGTAATCCCAGATCTGTTCGCCTTTTGTCGTTTCCAGCACGCTGCCTTCCTGAAAGCACCGAAGGAGACTGCTGATCAGGGTTCCTTCCCCGTCACAGGGGCCATATACACTCAGGATCCTCGTCCAGATATGGCGAATCCCAAGCTGTGCGCACAAAAGTCTCGTCATCTGTCCTGCGCAGAGCTTCGCGATACCGTAACCATTCTCCGGATTCACAGGCGTGTCCGGTTTCAATGTGCCTTCTGCTCTGCCGTATTCTGCCTGGGAACCGGCACCGATAAAGGTATGGCATCTTAAGATATGTGCCGCCTGTACGGCAAGCAGCGAATAACCGATATTGGCATATTGCGTTGCAGTGTCATTTCTGCTGTCTCCGAAGGTTCCTGCCCAGCCCAGGTGGATGAATACATCTCCCGAGACACCCTGCATATCCGGCAGCTTTGAAATCTGCTCAAGACCCAGTCTCACAACCTGTACCAGCGGATCCGAAGGGATATTGGCAATCCTGCCCGAATCAGGCCTGACAACCGCAACAACCCGTACATTGTTCTCAATACAGAGTCTGATCAGCGCTGTTCCGATGGAACCTGTCGGTCCCGTGATGATCACGCTCCTTAATGGATATTCAATTCCGGCTTTTTTATCTTCCATATCTGTCGTCTTTCTTTTTACTGTCATCCATCGATAACAATCCTGACACAAGAGATGTATCAGCGATCGACCTGCCTTTCAGAGATGCAGCGAATCTCTGTATTATTTTTCACAGAGATATTCATGGATTTGCTTTCTCATACATTCGGAAACATCTTCTCCTGCCCGAAAACATCTTTGCCACTCCACGGTTTTTGCAACGGCCTCTGCCACGCTCCATCGTGGTTTCCATCCAAACGTTTTCCGAAATCTCGAACAATCGAGTTTCAGGAAATTCGCCTCATGGGGCCCCCCATCAGACTGCTCCGTCCATCCCAGTCTCCGCGCAGCCGCGTTGCCGCTTTCCGCGTTTTCTTTTTCCATGCCTTCATTTTCAGTCAGGTCTTTCGCCCCGGCTGATGCATTCCATGCATCGCAGAAGATCGATGCCAGCGCTCCCGTCGTCACACAGTCTTCTTCCCCCGGACCGATATTATAAGCGCCTGCCAGGCCGGGATTTTCGTACTGCATCTGCGCTAATAAAAGATAAGCGCATACCGGCTCTAACACATGCTGATACGGTCTGATGGAATGGGGATTGCGAAGAATGATATCCTCTCCTTTTTCTGCCGCCCGAATACAATCGGGAATAATGCGGTCCACGGCAAAATCCCCGCCGCCGATCACATTTCCGGCTCGCATCGTAGATACTGCCATATCTTTGTTTTGCAGAAACGAGTTTACATAACTCGAAGTCACCAGTTCCGAACAAGCCTTGGAATTGGAATACGGATCGAATCCTCCGAGCTGTTCATTTTCCCGGTAACCCCACTCCCACTCTTTATTCTGATAAACTTTATCGGTTGTCACATTGACAAAGGAACGAACGCTTTCCGTATGCCGGATCGCTTCACACAGATTCACGGTTCCCAATACATTGGTTTCATAAGTGGTTACCGGATCTTTATAGGATTCCCGCACCAGGGGCTGTGCCGCCATATGGATCACGATCTGCGGCTGTGCATCTGCAAGCGCCTTCTGCAAGCATGACAAATCCCTGATATCACACTCAATGCTGTGCATTCTGTTTTCAAGATCACATAACGAAAAAAGGGCCGGATCCGCAGGCGGTTTCAGACTGTATCCGGTCACCTCTGCTCCTGACAGGAGAAGCACTTCACACATCCAGCTACCCTTAAAACCCGTATGCCCTGTTACAAATACTTTTTTCCCCTTATAAAAATCAGAATTCAAACGAAAGCTCATTTGGCATTTCTCCAATTGATTACATGTTTTCGACTACGTATTTTCATATCGGACTTTGCATTTCCGCATTACATATTGATAGGTATACCTGTTAGAATTATACCACATATGCCTCCTTCCAACAACGAAAATCCTCAGGGCGAATTCTGAAAAAAGCATGAAAAAGACCGGCTGCGCTTAAGCACAGCCGGTCAAATACATCACGCATTGTCAATTCAATACTTATTTCTTAACTTTCACTGTCTTCGTGATGGTTGCTCCGGATGAAGCCTTGATCGTTACCTTCACTTTTCCTTTCTTGACACCCTTCAGATATCCAAACTGGTCTATGGTGGCAATCTCCGGTTTATCAACAGAATAAGTAAGGGTATCCGTTGATTTGGCACTGGTCAGCGTCATCTTCAGACGGACAGTTTTTCCGACCTTGATGCTCTTGGTTTTCAGCTTGATCTTCTTGGCAGCTGTAGGCTTCTTTACGACATAGATCGTGATCTTATCCTTCTTGCCGGAGTCAGCTGTTACGGTAATGACAGCCTTACCCTTCTTCACTGCGGTCACATTGCCGTTCGCATCAACCTTGACAACCTTCTTCTTGCTTGACTTATAAGTCAGCTTATCTTCTGTCTCGGTCGGCGTCAGTGTAGTGTTCAGCTTGAAAGTCGTTCCTTTTACAACATACATCTTGGTATCAGCAACCGTATTTGTGTTAATGACTACTTTCGATGCCGGAACGCGAACCTGGATCGCATAGTTCATGGCAACCCTGTTGTTGATCATGCCATATGCCGTGATCGTTACTCTTCCCTTTGCAATAGCGGTCACTTTTCCGTTTCCGTCTACTGTGGCGATCTTATCATTACTGGTCTTCCACATAAC
>JAFZNL010000060.1 GCA_017550925.1 Lachnospiraceae bacterium
GGAGGAGCTCAATGGACTATACTAGAATATCCGATGCAAATGTGATCACGGAAAAATTTATGGACAGCATTTTGGTGCAGCCCCGGTACATTGACTCCGTAGTGGCAGACCTGTCTATTACCTTCCTGGGAGAAAAGTTTGATATGCCGGTGATGACGCCTGCTTTTTCCCATTTGAAGAATTTTAATGGCAGAGAAAAGACCGGGTTGGAAGAGTATTCCATTGCGGCAAAAGAATGCAATATTTTAAATTTCTGCGGCATGATGGAAAATGATCAGTTTCAGAAGATCATGGATACCGGCGCAAAGACAGTCCGCATTGTAAAACCCTATGCGGATCACGGAAAGGTGATCGACCAGATGCAGTATGCTGCAAACGCCGGCGCTTTTGCCATCGGAATGGATATCGATCATATCTTCGGAGAGAATGGATATGACGTAGTCGTGGGCGAGGATATGGCACAGCAGACCATGGAGATGATGTATGAATATGTTCAGCTGACCAAGCTCCCCTTTGTGGTAAAGGGCGTTCTGAGCGTAGAGGATGCGGTCAAGTGCGCTGAGATCGGTGCGAAAGCCATCATTGTCAGCCATCATCACGGAAGGGTGCCTTATGCAGTACCGCCGATGATGATCCTGCCGGAGATCAAAGATGCGATCGAGGGCAGCGGCGTGCAGATCATCGTGGACTGTGGCATCGCTACGGGTGCAGATGTGTTCAAGGCCCTGGCTCTGGGAGCAGATGCGGCAGCGGTAGGAAGATCCATGATGCCATCCCTGGAAAAAGATGGGGTAGAAGGCGTGAAATCCTTCCTCGGCAAAGTCGGCAGCGAGCTGCGTTATATGATGTCATCCTGCGGTTTTGCCAGGGTTTCAGATGTGGATGATTCCGTGCTGTTTATGGCGTAAGACATCATAGCGGATTGACAGAGTATCGGTTATGGATCATCTGCCATCGGGTATCCGGCACTGGTCATAAATCATCGAACATCGATCATCGAACATCGGTTATTGATTAGGCTGGTTGCTTTCCAAAAACCAGCGGTAGTTTTCTTCATAAAAAAGTCTGACGGGTTTTCCGCAGATCATACACTGGTATAAAATGCCTGCGCCTCCGCCCCGGCGGCTGGCGCAGCGTTCTATTTTGCGGATTTTGTCGATCTCATATTTGCGGCCGTCTTCCCAAATGAGGTATTGCGGACGGAGCATGCCGTCACTGGTAAACTCGGCACCCACATCTACATATACTTTACATCCGATCCGTTCTGACATGGCGTCTCCTTTCCTGCGGTCTTTTGATACCTGTATGCGCTTGCCGGCAGATCAGGCGATCATTTTTTTCAGGTCTTCCGGAAGGCAGGCCCGGTCATCGATATAGTAATCACAGGTGATCTTCCGGGAGTTGTTGCCATAGAGAGATACGATCTCCGGGAGGTTGTCATTGACTGCATCGAAGGTAAGCCCTTGTTGACGACACCAGGAAACAGCGTTTTCCAGTGGCTCTCCGGCGCGGCAGGTCCAGAGGATGAGTTTGTGCCCGGCCTCTTTGCATTCCTTCAGATATTCGATCAGGGCGGCGTTGGGATCGCCCAGTTCCGGCCAGTTGCTATAGCAAAGTGTTCCGTCAAAATCGACTGCAATAATCTTATATTCTGTCATATGCCCCTCCTTATCCCCGCATTTTCCGCGGTTTCGTGGCTTGGATAATGGTCTGTTTTATCGTATTGATCGTTCGGATTTTCAGTGCTGTTTTTGACTGAAAATCGGTTGCTTTTTCTGTGATATCACGGTTTGGATCGGTCACTTTTTCCTGCAAGGGAACCGGTGTGATCCTGTGATAATATGATAGAACAGATGTTCGTAATTTGCAACCGCTAGATGTGGGATGGAATGAAAAACAGAACACATGTTCTTGACTTTGACATGAGAAGATCGATGAGGGAGCGATCGGGAATCCTATGGATTGGCTATGATGAATAGGCAAAAGGGCAGGATTGTGGTAAGATAGCAAAAAACAACGGAACTATTGGAACCATGTAAGATCCGGTATGAAAAGAGCCGGAGTAAAAAGACTGATCAATGAATTTAGGGGCTATATGCTAAAGAGAACAAAAAGGGTTATCGGGAAACCGCTGTTAACGGTTTTTACTATATTGGCGATCATGTTGGCGGTCTCTTTTATTGTGATCGCGATCATGGGAGATAAGATCACAGGAACCTATGGGCCACCTTATGGCGAGGATTTCTCATCCCGCACACCAGAGGATTTCCGCCTGACGCCGGAAACGGAGGGGATTGTCGAGATCTCGAATGTCAGGATTGAAAAGGGCATTTTGAAGTATGATGTCCATGCGCTGAAGAGGGGGATCACTTTTATTGATATTTATTCAGCGGACGGGGAGCCGCTTTTGATGAAAAAAGTCTACGTTCACAGACTCGGCATCATCACCCTGGATACGTATTTCGGCGTTTGCACCGCAGGATTTCTGATTCCCTTGTCTGTTCTGATCGCAACGCTGTACTTTTATATCGACAGGATTTTGCTGTTGCGGCAGGGCATCAAAAAGAGCATCTACGCCTACAGGAATATCATGAACCTGGGTCTCATCGTGTTCATTTCCTTTATGCTGTTTAAGCTGGTGACCATTATTTTTGAATTCGACGGTATCGATGCGAGCATTGAATCGGTGCTGGCAACGGCCGGACTATTTGCGCATATTGTTTTGCCGGGCGCCCTTGTTATATCTTTTTTTATCACCCTGAGCAACCTGTATCTGATGAAAAAAGAGGGCAGGAACTGGCGCAATATGCTGGGATTTTTTTGGGGCCTTGGCATGTGCCTGATGACCCTGCTGCCCAGCTGGATCTACCGGTTTGTGATGTATCACCAGGTCATCGATATCTTCAACGAAAAAGGGCTGGCAACCCATATTTATTCGCTGTTTGAATATCTGATCTTTTTTATCATTTCGTACTTAGAGTGCGTCATGATCGGAACGGTGGTGTTTGGCGTACGCGCCGCAAAACACATCCCGGCCTTCGATAAAGATTATATCCTGATCTTAGGGAGCAAGATCCGATCCGACGGTTCGCTGACGCCGCTGCTGCGGGGCCGTGCAGACAGGGCCGTGGAGTTTGCCGCAATGCAAAAAGAGGCGACGGGCAAGGACCTCAATTTTGTGCCCTCCGGCGGAAAAGGCAGCGATGAGGTGATGGCAGAGGGAGATGCCATTGGAAAATATCTGCTGGAAAAAGGTGTGCCGAAGGAGCAGATCTTAGTGGAGAATGAATCGCTGAATACCTATGAAAATATACGGAATTCCATGAAACTGATCAAAGAAAGATCCAACGATGAAACTGATGTGAAGGTGGCATTTTCCACGACAAATTACCATGTATTTCGTGCAGGTCTCATCGCCTATGAGCAGGGACATCAGCTCGAAGGTATCGGCAGTACCACCAGGCAATATTTCTGGGTCAACGCTTTTATCAGGGAGTTTATCGCAACTCTGGTTTCCGAGAAACGGCATCATCTGCGGGTGTTTTTCGCCCTGCTGTTCGGCGTGACTACCATGGTGATCGTGAACTATATTTCGGTGCTGCTGTAAATCGTTTTGGTTTTGTTCGGACAGATAGGGTGTTGACTTTTCGTTTTGTTTTTGATAAACTTCACAGCGTAGTAAAAATTTTGAGGAAAGCGAGGTTAAAATTGATGTTGGTAGTGAATATTGAGATTGCAACTGAATATCGTATGATGACCTCGGTTTGTGCATTTTAGTTCTGATCGGAACATGAATAGATGATGATAGACCGCGGCGAATCTTGTCGCGGTTTTCTTATTTCTTACGCATTGGCTCAACGGCCAAATCCGGCTATGATTCACCCAAACAGGTCTCTATACGATGACGGAAAAACGAAAAGAACAAAAATCCGTCGAAAAAACGTTTGAAAAGACAATTAAGTAGGAGACAGGAAAAATGAAAAATATTATTATCAGAACAGAAACAAAAGACGACTATTTCAACACAGAGCATATGGTACTGCGTTCCTTCTGGAACCTTCACGGGCCGGGATGCAATGAGCATTATCTGGTCAGCAGGTTAAGACAGAGCGAGGACTATCTTCCTGAGCTGAGCCGCGTGGCGGAACTGGATGGCCGGATCGTAGGCGCAATCTTTTATTCAAGAGCAAAGGTTGTGGACGGGGAAACAGAGCATGAAATCCTTACCTTCGGTCCACTGGCAGTAGAGCCTACCTGCTTTAGCATGGGGATTGGCGCAAAGCTTCTTGCTGAGACCATGGCGTTGGCAAAGGACGCCGGCTACAAGGGGATCGTGATCCTGGGCGAAAAGGATTATTATCCGAAGCACGGTTTCAAGACCTGTGACAATTTTGGGATCCAGCATCCGGAATACGGCAATACGGATAGTTTTATGGGCTGTCCCTTAAACGAAGACTTTGATAAGGTCAAAGGATATTTCTATGAAGCGCCGGTATTCGAGGAGTGCGAAGATGAAGAAAAAGTGCAGGCCTATACGGAAAAGTTCCCCTATTACAAACCGCTGACACTCTCATGCCAGTGGCTGCATGAAGAGCGGCTGGGCAGGATCTCCCAGGTGCAGAAAAACAGCTATACCATCCGTTTCTGGGAACAGGAACTGCCGGCCAAGCTGAAGGGCAGTTTTTATCAGGAAGAGGCGGAAAGCCTGCCGGTTGTGGGGGACTATGTGACCTTTCAGCACAATACACGTGGCGAGTCGGTGATCCTTTCGGTCTGTGAGCGGACGGGACTTTTGCAGCGGCCGGATCAGGCCAAGACCGGCGTGATGCAGTACATGGTGGCAAACGTGGATTACACGTTTATTGTCACGTCGCTGAATGACGATTACAGTTATAACCGGATCGCCCGCTATGCCAGCATTGCGCTGCAGGGCGGCTCTGTGCCGGTGGTGATCCTGACTAAGTGCGATCTGTGCAGCAACGTGGGCAGGTACGTCAGGGAAGCAGAGTCCATTTCGGAAAAAGTCAGAGTCCATGCCATTTCGGCGATTTATGATATCGGTATGGATGAGTTAAAAGACTATTTTGAGCCTGGGACGACAATCTGTCTCATGGGCTCTTCCGGTGCCGGAAAATCAACGCTGATCAATGCCATTACCGGCGAGGAGATCATGGAGACCTCCGAGATCCGGGAGTCGGATTCCAAGGGAAGGCACACCACCACACACAGGCAGATGATCATGACCGCGGGCGGTGTCTGCATTATCGACACCCCGGGTATGCGGGAAGTGGGCATGGCCAATGTGCAGGAGGGAATTGACGATACCTTCTCCGATATCGTGGAGCTGGAGCGGTGCTGCAAGTTCAGCGACTGCAGACATGAAACTGAGCCGGGCTGCGCCATTAAGGCAGCCATAGCAAGCGGAGAGTTATCAAGAGAGCGTTATGAACTGTATAAAAACCTGGGAGCGGAAAATACGCGAAACTACGCCATGAAAAAAGAAATCTCTAAATGGGCGAAGGCGTATAAAAAGTTCAAGGGTAAGAATGATCTGGAGTAAGCAGTAGATGAATGACAAGAAGTTTTTATTTGAAGAGGACAGCGTCTGGCATGCTTTGGCAGTCATGGCGCTGCCCGCTATCGCCAGCCAGCTGATCGCACTGGTATATAATATTGCGGATACCTGGTTTGTGGGAAGGACGAATAACCCCTATATGGTGGCGGCGTGTTCGCTGGTGCTTCCCGTGTATATGATCACCATCGTGATTTCGAATATCTTCGGCACCGGCGGCGGGACGCTGATCGCCAGGCTCATCGGCAGCGGGCAGGATAAGGAAGCCTCCAGGGTGTCGGCGTCCTGTATCCGGATGTCTCTGTCCTGGTCGGTGGTTTTTTCCCTGCTGTGCCTTCTTGGCATGACACCCATCCTGAAGTTTCTCGGCGCGTCTTCCAACGTGCTGGAATATTCGAAACAGTATATGCTTTTTGTGGTGGTGATCGGCGGGATCCCGGTGATATTGAGCAATACCCTTTCTTCCATGCTGCGGAGCATCGGGCTTTCATCGAAAGCGTCCTTCGGACTGAGCATGGGAGGCGCGTTGAACATAGCGCTGGATCCGCTGTTTATGTTTGTGATCCTGCCGGACGGAAAGCAGGTTATGGGCGCTGCGCTGGCAACTATGCTCAGCAATGTGGCAGTGCTGGTTTACTTTATCGTCGTTTATTCAAATGCGAGTAAGGAGACCGTTCTGCGAGCTTATTTTGCTGGGGAAAAACCGAGCGGGAAGTCCATGTCGGCGATTTTCGGCGTGGGTATTCCGACGGCCACGGGGATCTTTCTCTTTGACCTTTGCAATATCGTGATCAACCGGCTGGCGTCCTCCTACGGCGACAAGCAGCTGGCAGCCATCGGGATCGTGCTGAAGGTGGAGCGCCTGCCGCTGAATATCGGCGTGGGGATCTGCATGGGCATGGTGCCGCTATTGGCTTACAGCTACTCCGCCAAAAACAGGGAACGGATGGATGCGATTTTTCGGTTCGGCAGGGGCGTGGGACTTGTGATCGGCTTTATCAGCGTGATCCTGTATTATATTTTTGCACCTGTGATCATGCGGTTTTTCATCGAAGATGTGGAAACGGTGACCTATGGAACCCAGTTTCTCCAGGCAAGGTGCTTTGCCACGCCGCTGATGTTTTTGTGCTTTTCCATGGTGCATTTTACGCAGGCCATCGGGCGGGGAAGGGAATCCTTTTTGCTTCCGGTTTTCAGGCAAATCGTGTTTAACATCCCGCTGCTGTTTTTGCTCAGCCACCTGTTTGGCATGGCGGGTGTTGTATGGACCCAGGCCATCGCGGATCTGTTTACGGTGATTGTATCCTACATCTTCTATGCAAGGATCCGGAAACAGGAAGGCTGGCCGGCGGGGATCTGACCGCTTATTTAAAAAAACACAAAAAAGTGATATGATATTGTTTTGTACGAGGGGAAACAGAAAAAGAGTAGCAGCGGCAGGTCCGATAGAGATGATCTGAAAATAAGCTGCAGGCAAGGTAGTGTAAAGTCCGGTATGAAAATACAAAATCGGGAAACTACTGATCAAGGTTGTGTAAAGTCCGATATGAAAATACGGAGTGAAAAACTACTGATCAAGGTAGTGTAAAGTGAGTTATGAAAAAACAGAAGTCAGAAAAAAGGCTTTGTTGAACCTTTGAAAACGAAATCGGGAAGTGAAATAGATGTGAATGGTGCCGCTTTTCGCCCACCCCATTTACTTTGTGACAATACAAAGCACCGGTCCCACCCCAGCTCAAAGCGGCACCGCTGTAAGTTTTGCTTTTGAATTGCTGATTGGATAACCAAGAGGCTCTCCGAGGGCTTAGGGCGCTGCC
>JAFZNL010000061.1 GCA_017550925.1 Lachnospiraceae bacterium
CTGGAACGTCACTTTGATCTCACCATCCTTCGGCGGATAGATCTGCCCGAAGCCTTCGTCCCGCAATGTGCACTGCAGGGTATTTCGTCCCAGCATTTCAGTCCGCAGCGTATAGCGGTAAGCCCTGCCCGGTCTTTCCTCTTCTTCCCCGATGGGAATGGACAGTTCAAAATTCCCGCCGCCGGAAATGGGCTGGATAAACAACCGGATCTCATCAGCTGTTTCCAGCAAAATCTCTGTTTCGCATTTTGCCTCATACCAGCTGACGCCGGCATCCAACAGCGGCAGATAACCTTCCGACGCACCCTCTGCCACCTGCATTCCGATATTGTATCTTAGCATGTCCCTGCCCAGGAATAAAAAGTCCTCCTTTTCACTACCCGGCCAGATATGCTCTGCTGCAGAAAACGCTGCTCCCTTGGAAAAAAGGTTGCTGCCTGCAAATACTTTTCTGTTTTTGCAAAGCACCTTCCGGCTTTGCGGATACCAGTCTTTGGCAAATCCGTCGCCCACCAGGTACATGCTGGTAACGATCTTGCCTTGCGTAAAGCGTGTCACATAATCTGCCAGTACCTCATCCATCTCGGCCAGCGCCTGATCATGCTCCATAATCGAGGGATAATACTTTTTCTTCACAATCCCTGTATTTTCGTCCCGTTCAATCGTTACAACCACAGGCGATGTACGGGGATTGACCTCCATACAATAAGCCGTCATATTTTCACTCGTCAGATCCAGCACGCCTGTTACATAGCCCAGCAGCCGCTCCGGCTGGTGGATCAGGTAGGAGAAAAGACTTTCTTCATGTCCCTGCAAAAACACCTGCCCAATGGATGAATCCCGGAAGCAGTTTTTGATCAGCTGCTGTGCTTTTTCCGGAAAAGGCTCTGCCGAGATCACTACCGATACAATATCCACATCCTCATTCAGCGCTTCTTCACAGGCATGTCTTGCCATGCGCATCATATGTCCGAAAAAGAGCCCTAACAGTTCTTCGTAGGTATACATATCCCCTGCGATCCGGATGGTCTCTCCCAAGTGGGAGTACAGATCCTCCGCGATATCGCCGCCGCGGTTGCGCACCTTATAGGCATCCTCGCCGTAAGCCCAGGATCCGCCGCCTTTTTCCCTTGCAATGGAAAGGGGCATCTGCAGCAGTTTGTTGCTCGAAGGCATATGCAGGCTCGACGCCCTTCCGCCTTCTGCTGCAAAGGATACCTGCAAAAAGATTTCATTCAGTTCACAGCCAAGTACAACTTTTTTTGCCATTCACTTATCTTCCTAAATAATCATTTGTTTCCTGTCTTCGTATCTTCATATCGGATTTTACAGGCCAGGTTCAAAACAGTTTCTCTACGAGTTTTTCCTTCCTGAGATACTCTCGTTCAATCTGCGCAGCGACGCCTTCATCACCCATGGACCGTTCCACTGCCATCTCATATTTCATCTCAAAACGTCCGCCGTTATCACTCTTGATCAGCCTGTCCTGCTCGATGCGGCCGCTTTCCGTCAGCACCACATCGCCGTCTGCTTCTTCCTGGATATAGTATTGCAGGGTATCACCAAAATAAAGCACAAAGTCCCTGGTATAATAACCGGGGCAAACCTCTTTTAAGGGACGCATCTGATAAGTACCGTCCGTACTGCCCTGGGCTAAGAAGCTGACTGTCACGCCCCGTCCCGGTACGCCGCGGTACACAAGCCAGGTCCTTGCCGCATAGGGCAAAAGTAACGGGATAAAAGATGCAAACCGCTCGAAGAAAGGCAGGTAGCCGCCATTTCTCATCTGCTTGCGGACCAGATACTCGATCAGCATTTTTTCCTTATCGGTAAAATCTTCCTCTTTCTGGCTTGCCAGCAGCAGATAGGTCTGTGCGCAAAACTGCGGCATCTGGTCATCCTCGGCAAGCACGCTGGAAAGGATCTGCATACTGCTCTCCGAGATCACTTCACCGCCTACGAAATAGCGGTAACAAAGATCCTGCAGGAACCTGCGCTTCATCTCGCTGCTGCCGCCGCCCTGGCTGTAGCTGCGGAACAGCTGGTCAAAGGAAGGCAGGTAGCCGTGGGAGAAAGTAGATGCGATCAAAATCCTCTCAGCAATGGGCGTTGCATCCACTTCAAAGGATTCTGCCTCCTGGAAGATCTGCATCATCTGCTGGATGCCGCCTTCATAGAAGTTGCACAGATACTGCATCAGCTCCTGGGTATATTTCCCCTGTTTATATGTATAGTATCCAAGCGCTAACCACTTGGGATCACCGTCCACGCTGTTCTCGATCCCCCTGCGGATCAGACGGTTCAAACTCTTGGGCGGTACGCCTTCAAAACCATATTCCCAAAGGAGGGACAGGGCTTCTTCATCCTGCTCCAGCCCGATATGGTAAGCGATGATCTGTCCGCGCTTCTTTTCATCCGCGCCTTCGATCGGATATTCCTGTAGCAGGTCCGACAGCGCCTGGGTTTCATCCCGTTCATAAAGCACGCGCATCAGCCTGTCAAGGATTGACAGACGCAGCGGCAGGGACAGCTCCGGATCCCTAGTTGCTTCCACGTACCTGGGCAAGTCTTCTGTCTGCCGCATAAACTCATCCGGTGCTAAGGAAAGCCGTACCAGGGAAAGTCCCACGCCGCCGCCCTCCATGATGGGCAGACATCTGCTCACCAGCTCCGTCGGTAAGATTCTTTTCAGTTTGACCTGATTCTTCGCACTGTAACGGGCACCCTTTTCATCCTGCAACAGGACGGTATAATCTTCCGTAAAAATCTCTGCCATTGCGATGCCGTCTGTGATGGGGAATTTCCGCTCCCGTTCCAGGCCCCGCTCGATGACGATCAGGTCTTTCATTTTTTCATCTGAAACTGCTGCCTGGTAATAGAACGCGATGCTGCCAAGATAAGGCAGGGCACTTTCCACCTGTTTTTCGTCTTTTAATAAAAAGCGATAACAATAAGCCAGGTCGCAGCTCAGTTCTCCGGCCGCCAGACAGTCTTTTGCAAAATCAATGATCTGGGGATCATACAGGTCGATCAGAGCACCAATCCTGGTATGATGCTCAAGGACCACCCTGTACAGGTGCGCCTTGTAAACCTTGTCCAGATTATTCTGATAAGCAAAATACATCAGCACGTATTTGGGCGGCAGGGAGATATATGAAAGTCCCCTGGAGATCATGTAGGATTCGTACAGCATGGTGATGCGCAGCTGCTTATCAACCGCACGCTGGAACCATACAAGGCTTTCTTTATCACATTTAGCACAGCGGATCAAAAGCCCGCATACCGCCTGCAGCAGGTCATCCTCCTGATAGCCCTGATACATCTTCCACAGGAAGCTAAGCAAGTCTCTCCTGACTTCTTTCTGGCGTTTCACCAGCTCAATGACCCTGATCTCCATGCTCTCTGTCAGCAGGTCATTTTTCAGGGCAAAATTCAGTACCGAGATCTCGAACCGTCCGAGCCCTGTCAGGTAAGAGGGATTTTCGGCGATGACGCCAAAGGCTTCGAGATATAACAGCGGACTGTCGCAGCCGCCATAGCAGCATTCTTCATATAGCGAAAGTTTCTTGACGCCGGTGAGCTGTCCTGGGGGCAAAAGCCGCAGGTACAAAGCCGTGATCACCGGGTTGCGCCGCTGGTTTGCCAGCAGATCGCGCAGCCTCCTGACCACGCTCTGATGGAGCCGCTCATCGATCTGGGACGAGGTGCCGTCAGAGAGGACTGTCTGCAGATACCAGTAATATGCCATCAGCTCCGGCGGAACCTCTTCCTTTTCCACCATGCGCTCCACATGGGAAAAGATCCAGCCTGCTTCCTGGAAACGGTTCATCAGGCAAAGAAGCCTTGTCTGATACATTCTGCCTGCGATGTTGTGCCCGTCGGTTTTATTGATCTGATCGATACACTTTTCGGCGCGCTTGAGCGCCTCACCCCTGTCACGGAAGCCCGTGGCATAGTCAAGGTAAGCCCGCATCAAAAGTGCGGTCTGATGGATCCGTTCTTTCTGTTGTTTTTCCCTGGGATTTTCTTTTTTGCTCTTGCCGATCCGCACCAGCTCACAGACCATGGTTCCCGAAGGGGAATCTGTCTCAACAATGAGTTTTTCCCGCTGTTCAAAGCCGTCGGTGGGCAATAGATAAAAAGTCAGGTGACAGATATTGTCAACGAAATCTTCTTCTGTTAAATGGGTCTTTTCCACGGTCAGATACCGGCCCTCGCAGCGCACATGCAGGTCGCTGTAGCCCCATCCCTTTCTGCGGATGGTCAGCACCTGCTGCTGCGCCTCATAGACCTGGGGCAAAAGCAGGGTATCGTCTTCCATGAAGAAGGTGGCGCGTTTCTTTTTATTCAGGCTGATGAGAAACTCATCCATGTTCTTTCGCGAACCCGGAACCGCCGAAAGGCCGCGATACAAAGGAAGTAATGAACTGTCATGTCCCCGCAGCAGCTTTTCCATGCGGTCGGAATAAAACAGTTGCAAGGCAACCTGCCAGTTAGCAGACGCTAAGTTTGTAAAGTGAAAGAGATTGCGGATGCTGCCCAGCTGCTCATCCTCGTAGCTGTCCGTGATCTCCACGGAAAAAGGCACCTGGAGCTGGCCTGCGTCTGTCAGCAGCACCAGCTGGCCGCGGACCTGCTGTCCTGCGGAAAGCCCGGAGGCGTCAAATCTGCAGGTGACATTGATCTCCTCACCCTTGGCAAAGCCCACCTGGGGCTGCATGCGGTAATGGGTGGAATACAAAAACACCTGGATCCGCCTGCCTGAAGACGCACGCAAAAAGAGCCCGCCCTCCACTTTCTTGCCGGCAAGTGCCACAAGCTCAAGCTCCCTGGGGCTGCACTCTAAGGTCTCTTCCAAATATTCCGTTGTTTCTTTTGGTAAAAGGGATTTGACTCTGTACATTTCTTCTCATGGGGGAAAACTCCCCTTACTCCTGAATATGCATACATAGGTAGTATAACACAGATTGGTCTGTTATGGAACGATAAAATAAAGAAAAGCGGACGGTCCGGCCAAGGCCGTTTCCGTCCGCTGATAACCTGAAGGTTTTCGCTTCTCCTTATCCCAAATCTGACTGTATCTACTCCAGATTCAGTTTTTTCTTCATGAAATTGTGGGTTAATGCATATAATCCTGCAGAAGCCGCAATGATGATCAGGTCACCGATCAACAGTCCGATGATGAATGTATTTTCGGTAGGTTCCCAGTTGCTCAATATATCCGAATAGGACAGTCCGATTACAAGTCCCTGTGTCAGGATGTTGGTGATCATGTTGATGGCAAACTGCATCCCTAAGTACACGCCGATGGATGCCAGCACCTTGTTTTTGGCAAACTGCTGTCCAATGCTGACTGCGGCATATCCCATAAAGATGGAAAACAGCGTGGATGCCAGGGAAAAGATCAGGAAAAGCAGGATCACCAGTACACCTTTAGCGCTGCCTATGCTGACGCCGATCTCACCGAAAGCTTCTGCAAAACCATCCCAGAAAGCCTCTCCGATGGCAGAGCCGATCAGTGTAAAGATCGCTGCCACCGTCACAACAGAGCTGATCACTTTCCAGATCACTGCCACAAAGGTTTTCGACCAGATCAGTTCATGCTCTGTTACCGGAAGGGTATGCATCAGATATCCCTGATCCGTATACAGGTTTTTATAAAAACGGATGAAGAAATACAGCGTCGAAGCGATGGATAATGCCGCGATCATCACAAAATAGATAAAGGTATAGGTTGTTACCCCGGCGATGAGAAGACCGGCGCTTCCCTCGTACCTGTCAACGTCCTCAAATAATTTCCCAAGTCCGTTTTTATTAAAGACCATCAGACCGCAAAGGGTGAGCAGAACAACTGCTGCATTCAGGATCGCCATCAGCCGCCAGGTATCTTTCCATTCATGCACAAATAATTTTTTTAACATGCGAACACCTCCCTGAAATACCGGTCTACGGTCTTTCCGGTTTTCTCCCTGATATCATCTACGGAAGCGGATAAAATAATCTGACCGTTGCGAAGGAACCTGACCTCATCCAGGATATTCTCAATATCCGAGATCAGATGCGTACAGATCAGCACCGACGCCTCCGGATTGTAATTGGTAATGATGGTCCGGATGATATAATCCCTGGCTGCGGGATCCACGCCTGCAATGGGCTCGTCTAAGATAAAGAGCTTGGCATTCCTGCTCATGACCAGGATCAGCTGTACCTTTTCCTTAGTGCCTTTGGATAGTGTTTTCAGCCTCGCACCCTCCTCGATCCCGAGAGCTGCGATCATATCCCTTGCCTTGTCCGGCATAAAATCCTCATAAAAATCATCGAAGAAATCGATCAGATCTGCTACTGTACGCTGCGCCTCTAGGTAAGTTCTCTCCGGCAGATAGGACACCACTTTTTTCGTCTCCGGTCCGGGCTCCTGGCCTTCTACCAGCACCTGTCCGGAAGTCGGTACCAAAAGTCCGTTGATCATCTTGATCAGGGTGGTTTTTCAACTGCCGTTTGGTCCCAAAAGACCAATGATCTTGCCGCTTTCCAATGTCATGTTCAGATTCGCTACGGCGGGCACGCCGTTTTTGTAGCATTTCGTCAGATTACTGCATTCAACTAACACGCTCACTGCTGATCCCCCTCCTCTCCGGGTAATGTATATCGCGAAGCTGCCTGCTCGGCGATCTGCTTTGCAAATTCCTGCGCCCGTTCTTTGGTATAACCGAGCTGTTCCATCTTGGCGAAGTACATCATCGTTTCTTCTTTTGCAATGGACTCTCTCTTGGTCCGGATCGCTTCGCTGTCTTCCGTCACGGTCCTGCCGCTGGTCCTCTGGGTCACGATCAGACCGCTGCGTTCAAGATCTGTCAATGCCTTCTGCATTGTGTTGGGATTGACGCCCGCTTCCATTGCAAGCTCTCTGACCGGCGGTACCTTGCCGCCCGGTGGATATGTACCGGAAATGATCCGCATGCTAAGGATCTCCACGATCTGGATGTAAATGGGCCTGTCACTTTTAAGATTCCATGCCATAGCCCTGCCTCCTTTCCTTTCATCTTATTGTATTGCTGTATTAACTATATAATACAATAATACAATCAAGCAATTTTGTCAATAGATGTTTGAAAAAAGTTTGGGGGCAGCAAAATACCCCGGCATATGCCGGGGTATCTGTCTCATCTTTTATTATGCATTACTTTTTGATTCAGTACATGATAAGGATTGCTCTCATCCAAGTGATTCCCTGATCGCGCCAAGCAGATCCTCATAGGACTCAAATGCGGGATACTGGGGATAATCCTTCTTGATGGCCTCCGTTGAGCGGAACAAAAATCCTGCCTTGCCTGCTTCGATCATTGCCAGGTCATTGAAACTGTCGCCAGCTGCGATGGTTTCAAAACCGATGCTCTGCAGTGCTTTCACGGTTGTCAGCTTGGACTTTTCCACACGCATCTTAAAGCCTGTGATGGTACCATCCTCTCCGACTTCCAACGTATTGCAGAACAGTGTCGGCCAGCCTAACTTTTTCATCAGCGGCTTTGCAAACTGGGTAAAGGTATCGCTGATGATGATCACTTCCGTCATCTCCCGCAGGCTGTCCAAAAACTCTTTTGCGCCCGGCAGGGGATCAATGCCGGCGATAACATCCTGGATCTGTTTCAAACCCAGTCCGTGCTCTTTTAAGATATCGATACGAAACCGCATCAGTTTGTCGTAATCAGGCTCATCCCTGGTGGTTCGCTTAAGCTCCGGGATCCCCGTCGCCTCGGAAAACGCGATCCAGATCTCCGGTACCAAAACGCCCTCTAAATCCAAACAAACAATATCCATGCATTACCTCTTTTCTTTATCTATTACTCAATAACTTCGATCCACCCCGCAGGAGCTTCCAATCTACCCATCTGGATGCCGGTCAGGGTGTCATACAGTTTCTGGGTGATCTCGCCCATCTTCTCCATACCTGCAGGGAAGCAGATCTCTTTGCCGTGGTCAACGATCTTGCCAACCGGTGAGATAACTGCTGCGGTACCGCAAAGGCCGCACTCAGCAAAATCAGCCAGCTCGTCCAGATAAACTTCTCTTTCCTCTGTTTCCAGACCCAGATAATCCTTAGCAACCTGCATCAGGCTTCTTCTGGTGATGGAAGGCAGGATGCTGCTGGACTTAGGCGTTACTACCTTGTGATCCTTGGTCACGAACAGGAAGTTCGCGCCGCCGGTCTCCTCAACCTTGGTCCTGGAGCCTGCATCAAGATACATATTCTCATCATATCCTTCCGCATGTGCGGTAACGATGGCATGAAGGCTCATTGCATAGTTCAGACCTGCCTTGATATGACCGGTACCGTGCGGTGCTGCCCTGTCGAAATCACTTACCTTGATGGTGATGGGCTTTGCGCCGCCCTTGAAGTAAGGACCAACCGGTGTGGTGAAGATACGGAACTGATACTCATCAGCCGGCTTTACACCGATAACCGGGTTACTGCCGAACATATAAGGTCTGATATAAAGCGTTGCGCCGCTGCCGTAAGGGGGCACATATGCTGCATTCTCTTTCACTGTCTGCTTTACTGCTTCTACAAAACGATCCTCAGGGAAAACCGGCATCTCCAGTCTTCTTGCAGAATCAGCAAGACGGCTTGCGTTTAAGTCCGGACGGAAAGTAACGATCCTGCCATCCTCGGTTGTGTAAGCCTTCAAGCCTTCAAAAATAGTCTGTGCATACTGCAGAACGCCTGCGCACTCGCTGATCACGACGGTATCATCCTCCGTCATACGGCCTTCATCCCACTTGCCGTCCTTGAACTGCGACACGAAACGCTTATCTGTCTTCAGATAACCAAATCCCAAGTTTGACCAATCAATGTTTTTCTTTTCCATTTACATCGCTTCCTTTCCAATTAATTTGTATTCCGAAAAAATACTTTAATAGTATACTACTCACCTTTTTCCGCGTCAAGTAAACGTATTCGTCATTCTCCAAACAAAAAACTACCCTTCCCTTCATTTTTGTTGTATGATGATAATGCATGGATAAATGATAAGATTCTCTTTTGTCCCCAACATGCAAATTGCAGGAAAAACCAACGAAGAAAGGATACCGCATATGAAATGTATTTTATCCGCTGACAATAACTGGGGGATTGGTTTTCAGAACAGCCTTCTGATCAAAATCCCCAGCGACATGAAACGCTTCCGGGCTCTGACTTCCGGAAACGTGGTCATCATGGGGCGCAAAACCCTCGAAAGCTTCCCGCAATCGAGACCCCTTCCAAACCGTACCAACATCGTGTTGACAAACAATCAGGATTATAAGGTAGAGGGCGCCATCATCGTACATTCGGTTGACGAGGCTATTGAAAAAGCAAAAGCAGCCGGCGGCGAGATCTATGTGATCGGCGGCGAAAACGTATACCGCCAGTTCCTTCCCCTTTGCGACGAAGCGCTGATCACCCGCATCGACCACAGCTACGAGGCAGATGCTTTCTTCCCGAATCTCGATGAAGATCCCAAATGGGAACTGGTGGATGAAAGCGAAGAAGAAACCTGTTTCGATATCACATTTACATACTGCACTTACAAGAGGAAATAAACGAAAGAAAATGAACAGCCCTGCCGGATTGGCAGGGCTGATTGTTTTTATGGACTTGTTTACTAAGCCGTCGCTGCCGGTTTTTCATCGGTGCTTACGATCTTGTTCCTGCCGCTGGTCTTGCCGGCATACAGTCTTTCATCAGCCTTGGTGATCACCGCATCGACAGAGTCTGCCATTGCATAGTCTTCCAGACCGCCGGTAATGGTCAGGTGGAGTTTGGTATCCTTAAATGCAAACTCCTGCTCAGCCACCAGCTCCCGGATCTCATCCATCTTTTTGACTGCTTCTTCAAACCGCATACCCTCAAAGGTCAGCAAAAATTCCTCGCCGCCCCATCTGGCAACGGAGCCTTTTCCCTCCATGGCTTTCAGCAGCAGCGCCGAAAGGGATTTGAGCACGTAATCGCCCATGCCGTGTCCGTAAGTATCGTTGACTTTTTTGAAAAAATCTATATCCATGATGCCCACATGAAAACTCTTCTGATGCTTGCGGAAACCATTCTCTAAAAGCGACAGATGCTCGTTCATGGCGCGCCTGTTCCAAAGACCGGTCAGCGCATCCGTCGAAACCATATCTTCCAGTTTTTTATTGTACTGCATAATCTTCTCTTCGTTCCTGGTATATTTCAGGGAGTAAGCATAGGCCTCAAGACTGATGGCAGTGATCTGATTTGCAATATTCAGTCCGATCAAAATGGTCGAAGTCACTTTATCCAGCTGGCTGTGGGCCGGCAGCAGC
>JAFZNL010000062.1 GCA_017550925.1 Lachnospiraceae bacterium
GTCCGAATCAAAGAGCGGTTTGTATCTGACTTCTGTCGGTAATGACAAGACTGGTAAGGTTGCCCTGACTTCAGGCAAGTGGATTACTTTCCACGAAGCAGGCGGACACTCAAGTGAAGTTATAGAACATGAGCAGGCTCAGGACATGAGTTCCGGTTCTATCATCGGCCTGTTTGTTCTCAATGTTGACTACGATGCCGAGACAGTCGGTAAAGCACAGATGGCAGCAATGGAACAGGCCGGAGCAAAGAAGATTACCGGTGCACGCGTTAAGATCGGCGGTTACGATGCCGTTCAGTGTTATGGTATATATCCTGACGATACCGTCCTTGTCTGCTGGTTCTTCAAAGGTGACGACGGTCTTATAAGAAAGATTACCGTTGAGTTCCCTTCAAGCAATACAAAAGCTTTCAGCATTGTAGAGAAGGGATACAAACTGGACAGATGATCGGATAACAGATAAATAAGATTGAAACAAAATGGCCGGACGTTGATCCGGCCATTTGCTTGTTTATTTTTCGAAAATCAAAAACTTACCGCGTTCAAGGCTTTCAAAGGTGACCCCGCCTTTTTGCTGGTAATACGGGCTGTAAACCTTCTCGAAATGGATTCCCTGCAGGTCTTTTTCAACGTATGTGAAACCGTAACCGCTGATCTCATCGATGAGCTTTTTGTATGTGTACTTGGCCTTCTTTTTGTTTTTATCTCTGAAATTCGAAAGGTGGAATGGCAATACGGCAAGGATACCGCCTTTCTTCAGAGTTCTCTTTGCCTCTTCGATCATAACGAAGCGGTGAAGGCCGCCATACAGTTTTTCTTCGCCGTGAAACATATCAGCGTAGATAACCAGATCAAAAGTGTTGTCACTGAAATCGTGCCGGTAATCTTCTCTGCCGCAGGAAGTAGTAATGCAGCCGGTCTTTAAGCCGGTGGCTTTTTCGTTGACGTAATCAAGACACTGCTTGTTGATGTCAACAGCATATATCCTGCATTTCTGATCAAAAGCATAAGCCGCTGCGAATGAATAGTTTCCGGCACCGCACCCGTAATCGAGAATTACCGGCTCTGATACGGTAACGATCGAAGAGAAGATGTCTGCGCCTTCTGTTTTCTCCCAATTGTTTACATCATCGAATATGCTCATTTATATTCGCCTCCGCATTCAGAACAAAACCTGCCTGCGTTTTTCGGTGCACCACAGTATTTGCATTTTTCACCGTCAGACGGAATAGGCGCAGGTGCCGGTGAAGAATTCTGCAGCATGGCGGTCAGGCTGTTCATGCCGAAAAATGCATTTATGGAGGCTGCCCCGCCATAAGGATTGCCGTTATCTTTTATCTCTTTTGTCTCTTTCAGTATGCTCTTTGATGCAATATCTTTGAGCAGGGCATAAGTGTTATCAGGCTTGGTGAAGATCCTCTCATCACCGTCTTTGCCGAAATAAACATATGACTCCGGTTTACCGTCTTCCACATAGGCTTCAGCAGGTTCAGCGCAAAGCTCTCTGACCTCTTCCTTTATCCGGGGGATCAGTTCGGAAGGAACATCGTAAGTGTTCTTGGTATTGTCTTCACGTAACTCTAAATGCGCTTCATCGTTAAATATCCAGAAATGACTTGTTTTCTTATCGGGACGGAAAGTCTGAATGACTGAAGGACATGATTTTTCATAAATGAATATCTGATGAGTGATGCTCTTAAGATCAAAATCTCCTTCAGGCAGTTTTGGATTCGGATAACAGTGGTTGATCAATTCTCTTCGCGTCAAAGGTTCTCCGGACTCAGCCTTAAGAGATTCCAACATTTGAAGTAGAGTATCTGCGTCCATATCGTAGTATGAATACAAAGAACCTTCGCTGATCTCAACGACTGCAACGTACTCTTTATCGCATCCCGGAAGTTCGGAAGGGAATAATCCGCGGTGCTTATCAGTGCACTTTGAAAGGACCTCTTCAACAAACTGATCGCCGCGTTCAGTGGAAACAGCGTAACTGGAATTGCCGAATTCCAGAAGATAAACATTGTTTTTCCTGTTAGTCAGTCTGTTGTCATATATTGCAGGATTTCCGTTCATGCTGCGGCATTCCTGGTTGTATCCCGGAAGATACCTGTATGCGATATAAACTGTTCTGTCTGCTCCGTCCATAATACATGTTCCTTTCAATGGAACCATTATAACCTTGAATGTAATGCTTTGGATATACGGAGAACACACGGCGTACCTATAATCGTTTTCAAGATGAACATCTTATGAGCATTATGATTGGTCTATAATGGTTGGTAGTATTGCTTGGGGGAGGCATAAAAATGGCAAGGATCCTGATAGTTGAAGATGCTAAAGAGCTTCTTTTGCTTGTTGCCGAGTTTTTCGAAAGCAAGGGATCTTTTGACGTTGATACAGCCGAAGACGGCAATACCGCACTTAACCTTATCGGATCAAACGATTACGACATCGCGATCCTGGACATCATGCTTCCGGGTGCGAGCGGCTTTGACGTATGCAAGGCCCTGCGCTCGAAAAGTAAATGTCCCATTGTCTTTCTGACTGCGCTGGCAAATGAGAGCAACATCCTGAAAGGGTATGAGATCGGAGCTGACGAGTACATGGTCAAGCCCTTCTCACTCAAGGTGTTGTACGCGAAATGCCTGGCGCTCCTTAACAGGACTGAGGCGGAACTTCAGAAAGAACTCGTTCTGGAGTGCGGCGGAATAAAGCTTTATCCGCTGCGTATGGAGGTCGAAGCGGAAGGACGTAAGATCACACTCGCTCCGAAAGAGTATTTCCTTCTCAAAGTCCTTATGGAAAACAAGGGAATGGTACTCGGAAGAGACAGGCTGCTGGACCTTGTGTGGGGCATCGGTTTTGACGGCACTGACAGAGTTGTCGACAACCACATCAAGAAACTCAGGAAGAGTCTTGGAAAGAGCGGAGATGCGATCAAGACGGTAATCGGAGGCGGCTACAAGATCGTCTGATTTATGTTGGAGGTTTTATATGGCTAAGGTTAAGAATGCAATTACAAAGCCCAGTTTCAGTTTTGAATTTTGGACAAGGTTTGTTGTCTATCTCCTGATATTCATGATCCTCGCAGGGGGCACGCTCGAGTTAATGGGTGCCAGGATAGATTCTGACAGGGTTAGCAGGAGTTACCGCAGTAAGGTCGGAGATTGTGCCAGGCTTGCTTATAAAGCAAAATGCGAAGGCGTGGATTATGAAGAGCGTCTTGACGAACTGAAGCTTGCACTTTCGATCTATCAGATGGTTGAAGGCAACTATGCCGAAGTGCATATCGGAGAAGAAACCATTACGGTTTCTGACAACGCGATCGCTTTTATAGAAGGTTATGGAAACCGCTATTTCTTCATAGATGACATTTCTTATCTTCAGCCCGTAAACGAGTACATGAACGGCAAATTCAATTTAAAAGAATATAACCTGTGGGAAAGCAAAAACCAATATGAGCTCGTTTACATGATCGCATTTAACTCTCTTGATATTCCTTCACGGCAATACAATCTCAAGAGCGCATATGTTAATCCGGATAAAAGAACTTTCATTCCGGGAATAGTACAGATCATAGATTCCGGCAAAACATATGAAGTTGACTGCACTCCTAAGGATACAAAAGGATATGAATATGTGTTGAGCGGTTCCTCCACATACAATTTTATTTCTGCCTACAGGATCGCACCGGAAAAAAC
>JAFZNL010000063.1 GCA_017550925.1 Lachnospiraceae bacterium
ACACCGCCAGTTCGGCGGTCAATGGGTAAGAGATGGAATATATACCGGATATGCGCGATGATGTGGACAACTGGGCGGAAGTACAGCTTGTTTACAGTTCTGCGCTGAAGGAAATAGGGACAAAGCTGGAGATTTTGAACGATGAGTTCGGACATGTGCATCAGTATAATCCCATCGAGCACATCAAGTCCAGGATCAAGTCGCCGGAAAGCATAGTCAAAAAACTGAAAAAGAACGGATACGAATCCACGATCCCAAACATGGTCAAGTATGTCAATGACATTGCCGGGATCCGTGTGATCTGTTCCTTTACTTCAGATATCTATCGGATCGCGGAAATGCTGATCAGTCAGAACGATATCAAGGTAGTCTCTGTCAAAGACTATATATTAAATCCCAAAGCCAGCGGCTATAAGAGTTACCATTTGATCGTAACAGTGCCTGTCTTTTTGTCGGACAGAATTTTGGATGTGAAAGTGGAGATTCAGATCCGTACGGTTGCCATGGACTTTTGGGCGTCTTTGGAGCATAAGATCCATTATAAGTTCGAGGGCAATGCGCCTGAGCATATCCGCCGGGAGCTGGTGGAGTGCGCGATGATGGTATCGGACCTTGATGCGAAGATGCTGTCTTTGAACGAAGAAATACAGGCCCTGAAATGAGGAGTGCCGCGAAGCCTTTCGGCCCCGCGGCTATTATGAAAAAAATATCTTTGAGTAAGTCTAAGGGGAGGATTTCTTACTTGAGGATATCTTAGCAAACGGATATGAATAAAATATGAACGGGCTGTAAACATTAAGTAAATATCACCAAAAGCATAGAAGAAAATTGAAATCTATTGTGCATGTTGCACAAAAACGAACGAAAACGATTCAGGAGGACGGGCATGGACAATTTTATGGATAAACTTTCAAACAGGTTTCATGCAGGAGAACTGATCCGCGCCAACGGGGAAGCGGAAGCAAAACAGATGCAGAGCTTAAAAGATGCAAATGAGCAGCAGGCGCAGGTGATCAGTGAGGTCAGACGTCTGAACTTAAAGACAGCAGAGATCCAGGAGCAGATCTCTCAGATGGCAGCGGCCAGCATCGAAAAAATTGAGGAATACAAGGCGGCTATAGAAGCGGCAGGAGGCGGACAGGGCACGCAGCAGGCTGCGCAGTCTCAGGATATGGACCGCGGCACCGGCTGGGAGACCGAGATTTATCAGGGCATGAGCCAGATGCATACAGAACTGCAGACTATCGAAAGTCTTGAAAGTTCTTTGATGGCGTTCCAGGAAAGCCAGACGGAGCAGAATGCCAAGCTGACCGCATTGATGCAGCAGTCTTTGGATAATCAGAATAAACCCACCAGCTGGCAGACGGAAGTTTGGCAGAGCATGTCGCTTTTGCAGCAGCAGCTCCAGAACGTGGAAAATCTAGCAAGTTCCCAGGCTTCCTTCCAGGAGCAGCTCCAGAGCGCACAGGAATCCTTCCAGGAGCAGGTACAGAAAACCCAGGATGATTTTGCAAAGCAACAGCAGGAGCAAAACGAGCAGATACGTTCAGAACTGGTTGCACAGACCCGGCTCATGCGCGGAAAACTGGATGAGCAGATCGAGTTGATCCAGAGTGCGCAGGAAAAAGCAGCCGCTCCGGAAAAACCGGGTTTTGTATATGAGATCGAAGCGATCCTTTCTGAGATCGAAAACAGCGCGGCTAAAACCAATTCTGAGTTGAATGGTAAGCTGGATGAGCTGATCGCGCAGGCAGGACAGACAGATTACAGTGCGCTGGAAAAACAGATTTCCGATACGCTGGATATCAAGAACCGCGCCACAGCGGAAGCACTGTCCCAGATCAAGGAACTGGTAGTCGGACTCCGCGTTTATTTAGATGAAGTGGAAAAGCGCTGCGAAGACTTTGTTCACAAAGAGGATGTGAAGGTTTACCGCAACGTTCAGGCCAGCGTTATGGAGACGGTCAGTGGCAGGACCAGGGATCTTGGAGACCGCATCGAAAATATGGAAAAACGCATCGAAAAGCAGAAGGGCATGAAGGGACTGATGGTCATTACCATGCTGTTGTCCCTGGCATCTGTGGTATTGTCCGTACTGCAGATCTTGCATATACTGTAAAAACTCTCTCATCATTATCAGTTACAAAAGGTTACACCCATGCACTACTTTACGCGTTATCACAACAGAATGAAATATCTTCGCTATAAAACAGCCGCTTTGACATTCGTCTTAGCGCTGTTTTTTGTGCCGGGATTTACCATGCCACAGCCGGAAGGGGAAAGTGTGTTTGAGGTCATGGTGAACGGGCAGACCGTGGGCAGGCTTCGGGATGGCGCGAAGGCGCAGGAGCTTTTGCTGACCGCCAGGAAGAATATTGCGGCATCATCTCAGGAGCAGTTTTTGACGGATGCGGATCTGTATGTAGAAGGCAGGGTGGATAATTTTGCGCATTTTTCCACGGATGAAGAAATGATCGCAGCAATGGAAGAAGTATTGAAAGAGGGTGCGATTCGCACCGATAAACCTGCATGGTCTGTGAAGGTGGGAAGGATGATGGTAAGCCTGCGGGATTTAGACCAGGTGCAGCAGGCGCTGCAGCGGGCGGCAAATACCTATCAGGACGGCGAAGAGTTTTTGGTAACCCTGAAGGGTGATGACGACAGACAGGTTAGTGTTTTAACGGCGCAGACTCTGGCAGTAAAAGAAACGGAAAAAGAGAGTGTCCTGACAACTGTCGGATCAGGTGAGAACATCGGTACCGAAGGATTATCAGACCTTCCGTCGGGAACCGGTTTTGCAGGTTTTGATTATGGCCTGAAGGATCTGTATTTTGCCACGAAGGTTGAGGTGGCGGAATCCTATTTGTCCGATGACCAGCTTCTTGGCGTGGACGAGGCAGCAGACCGGCTGACAAAACTATGGCAGGAAGAAAAGATCTACAAGGTAAAAAGCGGCGATACCCTGTCTGAGATCGCCATCGAGACAGATACGCCTCTGGATGAACTCATCGCCTTAAACAGCAGCCTGGAGGATGAAAATTCCACCATTCGGGAAGGGCAGGAGCTGATCACAACTTCGGCGGTGCCGACGCTATCTATCGGTAGGGTGGAAGAACTGTATTACGAAGAGGATTATGAGGCGGAGATCGAATATATCTATAATGATGACTGGTATACGACGGATAAAGAAACCAGGCAGCAGCCTTCGGCGGGACACCGGAAGGTAGCGGCGAAAAAGACCTATCTCAATGATGAGGAAGTATCGACGGAGATATTGAAGGAAGAGGTTACCTACCCGGCAGTACCGAAGATCGTTGAGATCGGTACGAAGGTACCGCCCACCTATATCAAGCCTATTTCCGGCGGTCGTATCTCCTCGCCCTTCGGACGCAGAAAAGCTCCGAAGAAGGGGGCATCCACTTATCATAAGGGAATTGACTGGGCAACGCCTGTGGGAACAGCCGTTGTGGCTTCCTCCGGCGGCGTTGTGGAACGTGCCGGCTGGTGCAGCGGCTATGGTTATGTGGTTTATATCAACCATGCTGACGGCAGACAGACCCGCTACGGCCATCTGTCCAAGATCCTGGTAAAACCGGGTGAGAAGGTATCCCAGGGCCAGAAGATCGCGCTGTCCGGAAATACAGGACGAAGCACCGGACCGCATATCCACTTCGAAATGCTCATTGGAGGAACCGCGGTAAATCCTCTGAATTACTTAAACTAAAGAGGCAGTGTCCTTAAACACTTGCCTCTCCTGATTCATCAAAAATGAAAACCCCCAGCCGGTGGCTGTAGTAGATTTCAAAGCCGGCTTCGTTTAGGGCAGCAAAGTCCCGTTGCCTTTTTCGTTCATTGCTGTCCGGAAACAGGGAATAGTAAGATGCTTTGATATCTGCCATTTCTGGCATTTCCGGAGGATCGCCAAGATCCTCCGGTGGAAAATTCTCCGGATCATCTATCATGCTTTCTTTATAGAATTCGTAAATCTCCAGATCACCCATGTAAAGATCGAGAGCATGCATATCTGTCCGCTCAAGCTGATCGATCAGTGTGGTCAGACGGCGCAGCCTCAGCAGATGCTGCCGGCGGCGACCGACGGCAGATTCGTCAAAAACAGGATCTTCTTTCGCGGGAATGTAGTTTCGCTCTTTTTTATCATAACGCAGGCAAAGCGCGCCTGCATCCCGCAGGTCTTTCAGATCACGTTGCAGCATTCGTCGGCTGATGCCGAAACGGTGCATCAGCTCCTCGGGACCATGATAATAGGTTTTGCAGATATTGTCGTACAGCATAAGCTGTCTTGTCATTTTGGAAAGCGCCATAAGATACCTCCGGATTGATCAGCAGCTTTTCGGTAACCGGTTTTCATATCGGTCTTTCCACTACCGTGGAATAGAGTATAGCACAGATTTTGGCAGGTCGCGACTATCCGGCAAACCCGAATGTTTTTTGGGGATGGGAAAACTGTTTTGCGACATTGACATCAAAATCTTCAGCTTTTAAAGTCATCAACGCTTTTTTGCTGATCGCGTTGTCAGCTTGTCCTGCTGAGAGCCGGCGGGACTGCTGCATCTGCGCCTGTTCGAGAAGATTACGGACAAAACGTCCATTGCCGAAGTCGCTTTCTCCGCAGGCGGCTTCAAATATCTTCCTGCATTTGGCAACAGCCGGTTTGTTGATGGTATAACCCTGTTTTTCGGCCATGAGCAGAAGGATATCGCTGAGCTCATCTGCCGTGTAATCCGGGAAATCCAAATGAAAGGCGATACGGCTGCGAAGGCCTTCGTTTTTATCCAGAAATTCCTTCATCTTGTCCGGATAACCTGCAAAGATCACGATTACATCATCCCTGTGGTTTTCCATTTCCTGTACGATGGTATTGATGGCTTCATCTGCGAAAGAATGACTGTTGTCTACCAGGGAATAGGCTTCATCAATGAAAAGGATCCCGCCCTTTGCTTCGCGGAATTTAGAGCGGACCTGTCTTGCGGTCCAGCCCACATATTTTGCGATCAGATCGGCTCTTCCGCATTCGACAAAGTTTCCGCCGGATAAAATGTTTTCTTTCCTTAGGATCTGCGCGATGAGCCTGGCAACTGTGGTTTTTGCACTGCCGGGATTTCCGGTAAATACCATGTGAAGGGAGGCTTTGGAAGTTTGAAGTCCCATTTCTGTTCGAAGCTGTCTGATCTTTCCGGCATCGATGATCGCATCTACCAGCTGTTTGATCTCACCAAGACCGATCATATTTTGTAATTCATCATAAGGAGCGCTTTCTTTATCCTTTTCTTCGTTGCTGATATATGCACAGTGTTCATAGGCTTTGTAGATATGTGTGCGAAGCCCGTTCTTGAATAAATTTCCATAAACATTGAATATGTCTTCTACGCTGAACATTTCTTTATCCGGCAGGGCATCTGCAAGCGCAGTATCGGAAAGGCTGAAAGCTTCTGTTTTGGCGAGGCTCTTTAAATATCTGATTGCCTGCTTACGATCTCCGTAGCCTTCAAAGAGTTCTACGATAAAAAGGTTTTCGCGGACTTTTGCAAGCAGGCTGTCGGCAAAACCGGAATGATTCCTGATCTCAACAAAGATGCAAAGGGTATCTATGTGATGATGTCCGATGACGGAATCCATGAACTCGATGACTCTTTGATAGGCATCCGCATAGTTGCCATGCAGGCTTTGGCTGCCGGAGGTTTCAATGACCACAACATTTCCGTGGGTAACCTGAAACAGGTGCTCGAAGTCTTTTTCTTCATAACACCCTTCGGTAATGTCATGAATCCTGAGGATACGGCTGCCACAGAGCCGGTGATTGGCAACCAGGGCGGGAACAAGGACGTGTACCATATCCATGGCAGCCTTTGAAGTGGAAGCGGTGATCTTGTAATGCACCGGATTTCCGAAAAAGGATTTTTGATTCTTTTCGGAATAAATACGCCCGAGTTCATCTGACAGGGACTGGTCCATCATGATATCAGCGGCTGCCTTTTTTGCATCTGCTAACGTGGAGAATACGTTTTCTTCCAGTGTTTCGTCTACCTTATAGGAAGAATTGTCGAAGTAATCAAGACCCAGAGTTCTGCGTTCGGCGTGCCAGCGGCTGATAAAACCGTTTTCATAGCCGCGTTCTCCCAGCTGGTCAAAACGGAGTCCTGACAGTTCATGTGTCTCTTCGAATTTTAGATTGCTGACTGCATAGTTCTTCAACAGCATATCCTTCAGAAAATCAAAACAATCGGAAAGGGATGTGTTTTTGATCTGATGTGCAATAATGAAATGCAGGTTTCCTTCAGTGCCCTCTACAACATAGGCGGAGATCTTGCTATCCGGGTCGCAGTTGATGCCTAAATCTTTGTTCAGGTCGCGGAGAATGGTTTCCCATTCGCGCTGCTGATGTTTTTCAGTTTCATCGACATGCAGTCGTTTTTGTCCGATCTTTTTTGTCTTGATATCTTTATAACGAAGTTGTGTTTCCCACAGTACCATAGCTGCCTCCTTTTTCTGATTTGGATCCAGTTTTTTTGAGCACGCTTGCAATTGTGAGTGGAGTATAGCACGGGAAAAAAACAAGGACGACACCTTGTAGTCGCAAGGTTGTTTTTTCGGAGATATCCGGATCGATGAAATGGGACAGTACAGGGACTTTTCCGGCATCGTCACCGGCAATCGTGAAGAACTTTATGAAAGGCTGGAATCCTATCTGCAGACCATCACACAGATCAGGCCATATCTTCAGGATACAGCGACGGTAATCAGGTTTGATGCGGACGTTGATAAAACATATCATGTATTAAACGGTAAGCTGTTTACCAAAAGTTAAAACTCGTTTCTTTGTTATCCGCAGATCAGGTGTATGATCAGGGCAGCGACCCATGCTACAAAGCACTGCCACAGCACTACGCTGATGGCCCATCTGCGTCCCATCTCTCTTCGGATGGAAGCAACGGCTGCTACGCAGGGGGTATAGAGAAGCGAAAATACCAGCAATGCGGCAGCGGCGCCGGAAGTCAGGGCAGAGGTGATATCCCCGGGGAAGAGGATCTCCATGGTGGAGACCACGCTCTCTTTTGCCAAAAAGCCGCTGATCAGGGAAGTGCAGATCCGCCAGTCTCCAAGGCCTGCGGGAGCCATGATGGGGGCCAGCCAGCCGGCGATAATGGCCAGGATGCTTTCGCTCTGATCGGTCACCAGATTAAAATGGGGATCTAAGCTCTGGAGCAGCCAGATCACAATCGTTGCGATGAGGATCACAGTAAAGGCGCGCTGTAGAAAGTCTTTTGCTTTTTCCCACAAAAGCTGGCTCACATTTTTGGCACCCGGCATACGGTAATTGGGCAGTTCCATAACGAAGGGAACCGCCTCGCCGCGAAACAGGGTGTGCTTGAACATCAGTGCGATCAAAACCGCGATCAGAATACCGCCGAAGTAAAGCCCTACCATGATGAGGGCTTTATATTTTGGGAAAAAGGCGTCTACGAAAAATGCGTAGATGGGCAGCTTGGCGCTGCAGCTCATAAAGGGCGTCAGCAGGATGGTCATCTTACGGTCCCGCTCACTGGGAAGGGTACGGGTGGACATGACCGCCGGTACCGTACAGCTGAAGCCGATGAGCATGGGAACGATGCTGCGGCCGGAAAGACCGATGCGGCGCAGGAGTTTGTCCATGAAAAAGGCAACCCTTGCAATATAGCCTGAATCTTCCAAAAGGGAGAGGAAGAAAAATAATGTCACAATGATGGGCACAAAGGAAAGCACGCTGCCTACACCGGCGAAGATCCCGTCGATGATCAGGGAGTGCAGGATCTCATTGACATTTCCTTTGGTAAGGAGACTGTCGACAGCGCCCGTCAGCGAATCAATGCCGGATTCCAAGAGGCCCTGCAGTGTCCCGCCGATGACGTGGAAGGTGAGGAAAAAGACCGCAAACATGATCAGAATGAAGAAGGGGATCGCCGTCCATTTTCCTGTCAGAATCTTATCAATCTTTTCACTGCGAAGGCTTTCTTTGCTCTTGGCCGGCTTGCGTACACATCTGCCGCAGATCCTGGCGATAAAGGCGTAGCGCATATCTGCGATGGCAGCGCTGCGATCCAGGCCTCTTTCATTTTCCATCTGCAAAACGATATGCTCCATGGTCTCTGTCTCGTTTTTATCCAGTGACAGGCCGGAGAGGACCAGCTCATCATTCTCGATCACTTTTGATGCGGCAAACCGCACGGGAAGAGCAGCTTCTTTGGCATGGTCTTCGATTAGGTGGGATACGGCATGGATACAGCGGTGTACTGCGCCGCCATGGTCGTTCTCATCACAAAAATCCTGGCGCAGGGGTTTTTCGCGGTAGTGGGCCACATGGATGGCATGGGCAACCAGCTCGTCAATACCCTGGTTTTTCGCTGCGGAGATAGGAACCACCGGTACGCCGAGAGCGGCTTCCATTTCATTGATATCGATGGTGCCGCCGTTGGCGCGGATCTCATCCATCATATTCAGGGCAACCACCATCGGAATGTTCATTTCCAGAAGCTGCATGGTCAGATACAGGTTGCGCTCGATATTGGTGGCGTCCACGATATTGATGATGGCCTTTGGTTTTTCATCTAAGACAAAACTGCGGGAGACGATCTCTTCCTTGCTGTAAGGAGACATGGAGTAGATGCCCGGCAGGTCGGTGACCAGGGTATCGGGATGTCCGATGATGGCGCCGTCTTTCCTGTCCACGGTGACGCCGGGAAAGTTGCCCACATGCTGGTTGGAACCGGTGAGCCGGTTAAAGAGGGTGGTCTTGCCGCTGTTCTGATTGCCGACCAGAGCAAAGGTCAGAAGGGTTCCCTCCGGCAGCGGATCGCCGCTTCCCTTCGGATGAAAGCGCCCACCCTCGCCGAGACCGGGGTGGTGGGTTTTTCCGGAGGTGGTTTTTGATGATTTCAGGGATTTGTCTGTATTCTCTATATTTTCAGTATTGGGATCGTTTTTTGTTTTTTTCGACGTGCTGCCGGATGGATTGTCTGTATCAGAATTGACCTCGATTTTGGCTGCATCGTCCAGTCGTAGCGTCAGCTCATAGCCGTGGATCATCAGTTCTACCGGATCGCCGAGAGGCGCGTATTTTACTACAGTAACTTCAGCGCCGGGGATCATGCCCATGTCCAAAAAGTGCTGGCGCAGTGCGCCTTCGCCGCCGACTTTGGTGATCATAGCGGATTGTCCGATCTTCAGATCCTGTATTGTCATCTCAGTATGCTCCTTGCATTTTTCACATACGTTCAAAGTGTATGTGACATTTTTATATCGGTTAGTCGTGTCTAACTATAATTCCAAATACCGGTTTTGTCAAGAGCAGCCAAAACAATAAGAATATCTGATTTATCGGAATTTTAGATCACAATTTCTTAACAATACTTTGTTTGCACTGTCGGCAGAAAAATGGTAGAATAGGAATAGTGTTTTAACGTGGGGAATTATGGTTTTTGCGCAGGAGATACATACGTAAAACGGATTTGAAGTAAGGATCGTATTGATTTGGAGAAGGATGTGAACAAACGAATTCTGTTGACGGTTGCCTATGACGGAACGGCGTATAGCGGATGGCAGATCCAGCCACAGGGCGAGACCGTTGAGGGAACGCTAAACAGAGCGCTGACAGAGCTCTTAGAGCAGGAAACGGCTGTCATCGGCGCCAGCCGGACAGACGCCGGCGTGCATGCGCTGGGAAACAGGGCAGTCTTTGATACCAAGTCTATGATCCCGGCGGAAAAGTTTTCTTATGCGCTGAACCGCTATCTGCCCCAGGATATCAGGATCAACGCCTCCAAAGAGGTGCCTGATGATTTTCATCCGAGAAAAACGAACTGCGAAAAAACATACGTATATCAGATTTACAATGCGCCTTTTCCGGATCCCACCAGGCGGCTTTACAGTCATTTTACCTACGTGCCCCTGGATGTGCAGAAGATGAAAAAAGCAGCGCAGCACTTTGTGGGAACGCAGGATTTTGCGGCGGTATCCACGTTCAAACCCGAAGTGGAATCCACGGTGCGGACCATTATGCAGATCACAGTGGAGGCTGAAGAAGAGACGGCAGGTCCGGCTGAAAAGAAACATGCCGGCATGATCACCATCACCGTCAGGGGCAACGGGTTTTTGTACCACATGGTGCGGATCATTGCCGGAACGCTGATCGATGTAGGCTGCGGCAGGCTTCAGCCGGAGCAGATTCCGGTGATCCTGGAATCGAAAGACCGTGAAAAAGCCGGGCAGACAGCACCTGCTTGCGGACTGACGCTGCGGGAGATACGGTTTATCCCGGAGCCGGAAGTCGGGGCAGAAGATGCGGACTAGGCTGATGTTATCAGAATAAGATGATATATCGATATCAGTTGAGCAGATAGCGGATATAAGAAACGACACGGATAGCTGTATATAGGGACAAGAAAACAGATAATAATCCGATACGGGGATAGAAAGCAGCAGATAAAAGAAGGACGCAGAGGGGATCTCGAAAAGGAGACAGGTGATATGGCAAAGAAAAAAAACATAACAAAAGGATGGATGCTTGGATTGATCCTCGGTGCCGTGATCGTTTGCGGTCATGTCGGCAGCACAGCGGTTTTGGCGGATCCTGCAGATGAAATACCCGTATCTGAAGAAATCTTTGCTGCCAAAGAAAACACCTCTGACCTGATGGAGGCTGACGATACGGCGCTTAAGGATAATATGGAGGGTTCGCAGGAGAGCGAGGAAGGCGATGCGACCCGGATCGGAAAATCCGTTACCCGGATGGGGCTTCGCTATGGCGCCCTGCTCGGAAATAAAAAGAATGTGGCTTATTCTCCTTATGGCCTGGCATCCTGCCTTGGAATGCTGTCCGGCGGCATGGACAAAGCAAGCAACGGATATGCCCAGGTGTTATCGCTCCTGAATGCAAAGGATGCCACCACGCTTGGTCAGGATAACCGGGCGTTCTTAAAACAGGCCAATTATGGCAGTGAGAATACTTTCAAAACCGCCAATTTCCTGTTGGTGGATCAATCGATCTCCGGCAAGGAAGGCGTGAAACCGGAATACCTTGCGTTTGTGGGAAAATACTATGATGCAACAGTCCGGACTGCGGATTTTAAGAAGAACCTTGACGGGGAAAAGGCGCAGATCAAAAAAGATGTGAATGATATCACGGATGGTTTTATTCCGGATTATGAATCGGCGGTTGATGACAGCACCGACGTGGATCTGATGAACGTAACATACTTTAAGGGGAAATGGCGCTATCCTTTTAAGAAAAAGAATACGAAAAAGAAAAAGTTTACAATGGCTAACGGAAAGACCAAAAAGGTTCAGATGATGAGCATCGATCTTAAGGAGCAGATCCGTTACTATCAGGATAAAAACTTCCGTGCCATCAGCCTGCCCTATTCCTGGAAAGCCCCGGAAGGGGAATACCCTACGGCAGTGGAAATGGTGATCATTCTGCCGAAAAAGAAAAAGGCAGTGGATTGTGTGAAAAAGTGGAATCAAAAATCCGTTTCTTACAAGGAAAAGTTCCTAGCAAAACTGGACAGAGCCTCAACCTTTAATGAGGTCAGCGTCAACCTGCCGCGGTTTGATATCGATATGACCTGTGACCTGCAAAAGAATCTGGAAAAACTGGGCGCAAAGGACATTTTTACAGGAAACTCCGGTATCACCGGGATTGTTAAAGATCCGTTGTATATCAGCGCTGCCGTTCAGAGAACAAAGATCAAGGTTGACGAGGAAGGAACGAAAGCAGCGGCTGTCACAGAGTTTGTGGCTAAGTGCACTGCAGTAGCGGAGCCAAAAGAGCCGCCGCATTATGACTTTTTCTGCAACGTGCCGTTTGTATTCATGGTACGGGATGCGTCAGGCAATACGTTGTTTGCAGGCGCAGTCAATAAACCTTAAGTCAGTAAAGTGAGTGAACATTTTTTGAGGGGTCAAAAATGAGCGAAAAACTACCACATGATCACGGGCATCATGATACCTGCGATAAGCTCCTGTCCCATATGCCGGACGGCGCAGCCATCCAATCTGTTTCTGATGCGATGAAACAGCTGGGCGATCCCAGCAGGCTGAGGATTTTCTGGCTGCTCTGCCATTGCGAGGAATGTGTGACAAATATCGCAGCCTTTGTGGAGATGACTTCTCCGGCGGTATCCCATCATCTTCGCCTTCTAAAGGACAGCGGCCTGGTAGTAACCCGCAGGGAAGGAAAAGAAATGTATTACAGGGCAGCGGATACGGATCTGGCACAGAAGCTGCATCTGACTATTGAAGAAGTGGCAAGGATATCCTGTCCGAAATAGGTGATAGGAGAAAATGAGAATGGTAGTGTAAAGTCCGATATGAAAATACGAAATCGGGAAACTACTGATAAATTTAGGAGATTGATATATGACCTATTCAGTAATCGGAATATTGGCTATTCTAATCCATTTTATCATCAACCATGATATTATCCGTAAGGAAAAGGAAAACATGGAAGTATGGGAGCAGCGCTACCGCTGGTTTCTATATACCGTGATCGCTTATCATGTCACAGATGCGCTATGGGGCGTTTTGTATGAGCAAAAAATGATCGCGGCAGTCTATCTGGATACTACGGTGTATTTTGCAGCCATGGCTTTCTCCGTGCTGCTCTGGACTATGTTTGTTGTCAGTTACCTGGAGAGTAAGGGGAAATTCAGGGAAATCATCAGTATGGCAGGATGGGTATTTTTCCTGTTTCAGATGCTTGTAGTGGTGATCAATTTTATCATTCCCGTTTTGTTCTCCTTTGATGAAAACGGCACATACCATGCGTGGTTCCTGCGCTATGCGCTGTTCACAGCCCAGGTGGTCATGTTCCTGCTGACCAGCGGATATACCATGATCATCACAAAGGAATCACAGGGGACGACCCGGCGCAGGAATCTGATGATCTGTTTGTTTGGCGTTGCCATGATCACCGCGATTTTCCTGCAGTTGTTTTTCCCGCTTTTGCCCCTGTATTCCATCGGATATCTGCTGGGCGGATGTGTGATCCATACCTTTGTTGTGGAGGGTGAAAAAGTAGAATACATGCGGGCGCTGGAAGAGTCCCTGGGCAGGGAGGCAAAGCAGGAGGAACAGCTTGGTACTTATAGAAAAATGGCCTATACCGATCCATTGACCGGCGTTAAGAGCAAACGGGCCTTCAAGGACAATAGCGAGACCTACGACCGCCGGATACGCGGGGAAGGTTATCTGGAATTTGCGGTTGGAGTTTTTGATCTGAATGACCTGAAAAAGATCAATGATATTCATGGCCATGAGGCAGGAGATGAGAGTATTATCGCAGCCTGCAGGCTGGTGTGCAAAACCTTCGCCCACAGTCCGGTGTACCGTATCGGCGGTGATGAGTTTGTAGCGGTCATAGAGGGCAGTGATTATGATAACCGCCATAACCTGATGCGGGAGTTTCATTCGCAGGTGGATGAAAATGCGAAAAACGGCAAGGTGGTAGTTGCCGGTGGGTTATCGGATTATGACCCTGTCAAAGATGCTACCATTGCCGATGTGTTTAAGCGGGCAGATGAGAGTATGTATGCCAGAAAGAATGAGCTGAAACAGAGTAACCCTATTGCCGTTTAGTTTGGGCACGATAGAATACAGAAGGGAAATTGGAAATAAATTCCGGAGGAACACAAGATGAAAAAGAAGACAATTGCTGCAGCGCTGATCTGCATGATGACAGGTATCATGCTGCAGGGATGTGGCAATACAGTGGAAATAGCAGATGATGCTGTGATCGATCATGGTCTCGATGAGGAGGAAGAAGAAACACCTGAGGATGAACTTTATGCAGATGCACCCCAGGTACTGCGTGACCTGATCGAAGAAACGAATAATGAGGTTGTCCTGACGGTCTGGGCGTCGGCGGAAGATCAGGATCTGACGCAGAGCATGATCAATCGGTTTATCGCAACATATCCTACCGTGAAATTCGATATTACGCTGGGATCTGAAGCAGAGTCGACAGCCAAAGAAACGATCCTGGCGGATCCGGAAGGTTCGGCAGATGTATTTACCTTTGTGGATGACCAGTTGCCGGAGCTGCTGCAGGCGAATGCACTTATGGAGGTAGATTCCTTTTATACATATGATGTCAAAGAGAAAAATGTAGAGGCATCGGTGAAGGCGGCCTGTGACGGGGATAAACTATATGCTTATCCCATGACGGCAGATAACGGATATTTTCTGTTTTATGATAAATCCGTATTCTCTGCGTCAGATGTGACATCTATGGAAAAGCTGTTGGAAAAGGCCGATGAGAAGAATAAAAAAGTGGCCATGGATCTTGCCAACGGCTGGTATCTGTATTCATTTTTCCGTGCCGAAGGACTGGAAGTATCCAGAAAGGAAGATGGTAGCAATACCTGCAATTGGAACAAGGCAGGCGGCACAGATGTGGCGCAGGCGATACTGGATCTGGTGGCAACAGGGAATCTGGTGAACATGGACGATGCAACCCAGGCAGCACAGCTAGCCGAGGGAAAGATCGGCGCTATTGTAAACGGAACCTGGAGGGCGGCTGACTGCCAGGAAGCCTGGGGCGAAAATTATGCTGCAACAAAACTGCCTACCGTCAAGATCAATGGCAAGGATAAACAGATGGCATCTTTTTGCGGGTCAAAACTGATCGGTATCAATCCGCATACGGAATACAAAGAGTGGGCGAAGGTGCTTGCGGAGTTTCTGACAAATGAGGAAAACCAGATCCAGAGGTTTGAGGCTAGAGGACTTGGTCCTTCCAATATCGTGGCGCAGTCATCGGATGCAGTAAAGGCGGATGTTGCCATTGCGGCGCTGGCCGAGCAGGCAGCAAATGCGTATCCCCAGCGCGTCGGGGCAAATTACTGGAGTCCCGCGGAAAACCTGGGCGCGGTACTCGCGGGAGGAAATAAAAAGAAAAAAGACCTGCAGAAGCTGCTTGATGAGACAGTGGATGAGATCATGGCGCCTATCGAGAAAGAATGACAGGCGGGAAAAACCGGAAGAGATATATTTGAGATAAAAGTAAACTATAGAAGAGAAACGAAGAAAATTCATGAGATACAAGGAGGACAGGAAAGGATGAAGATTTTAGTAACAGGCGGCGCAGGCTATATCGGAAGCCATACCTGCGTGGAGCTGCTGGATGCAGGTTATGAGGTGGCAATCCTGGATAACCTGTACAACGCGAGCAAAAAATCGGTGGACAGGATAGAGGAGATCACCGGGAAAAAGGTAGCCTTTTATGAAAAAGACATGCGGGATGCAGGGGCGCTTGCTGAGATTTTTGAAACAGAAAAGCCCGAGTGCGTGATCCATTTCGCAGGGCTGAAAGCAGTAGGAGAGTCTGTGGAAAAACCCCTGGAATACTATGAAAACAATATCGGCGGTACACTGACACTGCTGGACGCCATGAGAAAGTTCGGATGTAAAAACATCATCTTTTCTTCTTCGGCAACTGTTTATGGTGATCCGGCCTTTGTGCCCATTACAGAGGAATGCCCGAAGGGTTCACCGACAAACCCCTATGGCTGGACCAAGAGCATGCTGGAACAGATCCTGACGGATGTGCATACCTCGGATTCCTCCTGGAATGTGATACTGCTTCGGTACTTCAATCCCATCGGAGCACATATCAGCGGCAAGATCGGAGAAGATCCCAAGGGAATTCCCAACAACCTGGTGCCTTATGTAGCACAGGTCGCTGTTGGCAAACGCGAGAAACTTGGCGTTTTCGGAAATGACTATGATACTCCCGACGGCACCGGCGTGCGTGACTACATCCACGTGGTGGATCTGGCAAGAGGCCACGTGAAAGCCATCGACAAGATCAAAGAAAACCCGGGCGTCAAAATCTACAACCTGGGTACCGGTAAAGGCTACAGCGTACTGGAAGTGGTGGATGCCTTTTCAAAGGCCAGCGGCAAAGAAATCCCCTACGAGATCAAACCCCGCCGCGCCGGCGACATCGCCACCTGCTACGCAGACGCTTCCCTTGCCGAGAAAGAACTTGGCTGGAAAGCCACCCATGATATCAGCGACATGTGCGCCGACTCCTGGAGATGGCAAAGCCAGAACCCGGATGGCTACGGGGAATAAATAAGCGAGGGCAACTGTTCGAGCTTAAGCCGGACAGCCGGTCAAATGCGGCAACGGAGTATATTATTCAATTTCAAATATAATGAATTACTACGGATGACAAGTATCAGAAAGTGTGATACAATCATTCGTGCGTGAAAAAGCCGTCCGGAAATACCGGACAAACTATGTATGAAATAAAGGAAAACGGAACCATCCATGCGCTCCCTTACGACCGCTTTTTGCAGGGAGGATCTTCGGCAGTTTCCGATGAGGAACTGCTTGCCATCATCCTGCGCACCGGAACGAATGGAGAGGATGCGCTGAGCGTGGCCTGCCACGTGAGGGATCTGTGCGGACCACAGGGACTCTTGGGACTGCACCATCTGACACTGCAGGAGCTTGAAACGGTGCGTGGCATCGGTCAGGTCAAGGCAGTCAAGCTCAAGGCCATCGCAGAGCTTGCGACGCGGATCGCAGCGGCAAGGATCGAAAAGGATGTATGTCTGCAGACGGCAGGAGCCGTGGCAGAGGCTTATATGGAACGGATGCGGCATTTGGAAAGAGAGCAGACATTGGTGGTCTTTCTCGACGGCGCCGATCACAGGATCGGCGATGTTGTGCTCTCAGAAGGGTCGCTGACAGAAACGCAGATTTTTGTAAGAGAGATATACAGGCAGGCGCTGAAGGAAAACGCCGCCTCGATCATTTTACTTCATAATCATCCCAGTGGCAATCCGAGGCCGTCCCGGCAGGATGTGCTGATCACTGCCCGTCTGCGCGAAGCATCCGACTATATGGAAATCCCGCTCCTTGATCATATCATTATCGGAGATAACAGGTATTACAGCTTTAGAGAGAAAGGAGAAATCTGATGTCAGCAACCGGTTTCGGCATCGACCTTGGAACTTGTAACATCAAAATCTGTCAGCGTGAAGGCGGCAGTATTTATATGCAAAAGAACATGATCGCCATTGAGGGCAAGGACGGGCTGTTTGCCTATGGGGATGACGCCTTTGAGATGTATGAGAAGGCCCCGGGCAATATCCACATTTCCTATCCGCTGATGAACGGCGTCATTGCAGATATCAACAATATGCAGACCCTGATCCGCTGCTTTATGAACGATCTTTGCAGGGGACAGATCCGTCCGGCAGATTATTTCATTGCCGTTCCCACGGATGTCACAGATGTGGAAAAAAGAGCCTTCTATGATCTGATCAAAAATGCCAATGTAAAGGCAAGAAGCGTTATGGTGGTGGAAAAAGCTATCGCTGACGGTCTCGGACTGGATATCGATGTAAAGAATTCCCAGGGCGTTTTGGTTGTGGATGTGGGCTATGATACTACGGAGATCTCCATTCTTTCCCTCGGCGGTATCGTGGTCAGCCGTTTGATCAAAGTGGGCGGCCTGAAATTTGACGACGCCATCCGTGCTGCTGTCAGAAAAGAGTATTCCCTGATCATCGGCAGCAAAACCGCGGAAACCGTTAAGAATAACCTGACCAGATTGGAAGAAGAAGGCAATCCGGCCATCGTTTACGGCCGGGATATCGTGTCCGGTCTTCCGGTAGAGCGCGCCATTCCCACAGACCTTGTAGCGGAGTGCGTACATGAGCATATTTCGGCAATTATCGACAATATCAAAGTGATCCTTGAGAGAACGCCGCCTGAACTGGCAGCGGATATCTACAGACAGGGTATTTTCCTGACCGGCGGCGCCTGCCAGGTATCCCGTCTTTCCCAGATGATCAGTAATGGTACCGGCCTGAAAGTCAATGTGGCTGAGCATCCGGAAGCATCGGTTGCACTGGGCCTTGGCAGGATCATTTCGGATGAGAATTTCCGGTCGGTGGCTTATCTGCCGGGCGGAGCTGATTGATAGGTAAGAAGCAGTACAAGACAGTTGATTTACGAATGAAAAGAAACCATAAAAAGTTTACCATACCAAGTAAATATCTGCTGCTCGTATTAACGGTAGTCTGCATAATCCTTATGTGCGCTACCTTTTTTACGGACTTTCTCGCAACGCCCCTTTCCAATGTGGCAGGGAGCGTTTTGATCCCATTTCAGCGTGGCATCAGCCGTATCGGTGAGACGGCAGGGCGCAGGAAAGAGGAAATGGAAAACCTGCGTGATGTGATGAAGAAAAATGAGGAGCTGCAGGAAAAACTGGACCAACTCGTCATTGAAAACAGTGCGCTGCAGCAGGATAAGTATGAACTGAACCATTTGCGGGAACTCTATCAGCTGGACGAGCAGTACGAATCTTATGAAAAAGTCGGCGCCCATGTGGTATCTCGGGATCCGGGAAACTGGTTTTCCGCCTTTGTCATCGATAAAGGCGAAAAGGACGGCCTGAAGGTGGATATGAACGTTATGGCCGGTTCCGGTCTGGTGGGCAGGATCACCGAGGTGGGGCATGACTGGTCAAAGGTGCTCTCCATCATTGATGATACCTCGTCAGTCAGCGCCATGGTGCTTTCCACGGAGGATACCTGTATTGTGCAGGGTAATCTTGACACCATGCGTAACGGCATGATCACTTTTTCCAAACTGGTAACCCAGGAAGGCACTGTAAAAGAAGGAGATAAACTGGTAACCTCTTATATCAGTACCAAATATCTGCCGGGCATTCTGATCGGTTATGTGACCGAGATCAATCCCGATTCCAACAATCTGACACATTCCGGTTATGTAACGCCGGCAGCGGACTTCACCCATTTAGAGGAAGTGCTGGTGGTAACCACACAAAAGAATACTTACGAAGGCGGAGAGGAGACGGACGGATGAAGCAAAACATCTTTGCAGCAGTGTGCGTGCTCCTTGCTTTTGTATTACAGTCCACGGCAGTCAAGTGGATCGCTTTTGGCGGGATCTGCCCGAATCTGCTGATCGTCATCATCGCTGCGCTGGGCTTTACTTATGGCTGCAATATGGGACTTTTGACCGGATTTTTTGCCGGTCTTTTATGGGATCTCTTTTACGGGGATCTGCTGGGCTTTTACGCCCTTGTTTTTATGTATGTGGGTTATATGAACGGCGGCTTCTGGCAGATCTTTTTCAAAGAAGATATCAAGCTGCCGGTGGTGCTCGTGACAGGGAGCGATGTTATCTTTGGCGTAACCAGCTATGTCATGCGGTTCCTTCTGCGCGGGCGTTTTGAGTTTGCAAATTATTTTGGTCATGTGATCCTGCCGGAAGCAGTCTATACGGCATTGATCACGCTTTTGATCTTCCCGTTGTTTGCAAGGATTACAACGAGGCTTGATCGTCCGGTTCAAAAGGGCAAGGGGCCGATGATCGAGATTCGGGAGACAGAGGTTTAAACGGTGCTTAAATCACTCAGAGATGCCGTGATCGGCTTTATCACAAGCAGGATCTTTGTGCTGATCCTGGTTTTTTCGGTACTGACAGGTGTGATCACTTACCGTCTGTTTGATCTGCAGATCGTCAAAGGCGGGGAATACCTGTCTTCTTTTCGTATGATCATTCGCAAGGAAAAAAGCCTGGATTCCACCAGAGGCAAGATCTTTGACAGAAACGGTGAGCTACTGGCCTATAATGAGCTGGCTTATTCGGTGAAGATCGAGGACGTCTATGAATCAGGGCGCAATAAAAATGCCCGCCTGAATGCAACGATCTCTGAACTCATCGACCTGATCGAAGCCGGCGGCGATAAGATCGAGTGCGATTTTTCCATTATCCTTGACGGCAATAATGAGTTTGCTTTTACCCAGGAAGGAACCAGGCAGCAGCGTTTCCTGGCTGATGTGTACGGCAAGCAGAGGATCGAAGATATGGACTATGCCGAAAAGACCGCCACGGCACAGCAGGTGGTGGAGTATCTTGCCGGCAGCAGCAAGTTCGGGATCGGCGAATATATGAATCCGGATGACAGAAAGTCCGGGTTTATTGTGGGCAGCGGTTTGACCAGGGAAAAACTGCTCAAGATCGTGACAGTCAGATATGCCATGAGCCTGAACAGTTTCCAGAAATATATCCCCACCGTTGTGGCTTCTGATGTATCGGACAAAACAGTTGCCATGGTCATGGAGAATTCCGACCGCCTTGAAGGCGTGACGGTGGAAGAGGATACCATCCGCAAGTATGTGGACAGCGTTTATTTTTCCCATATCATCGGCTATATCGGCAAGATCTCCACGGATGAATATGAGCAGTTGTCGGCAGAAAACGATGACTATTCCCTGACGGATATCATCGGTAAGGCCGGGATCGAACAGGTCATGGAAACCACCCTCCAGGGTAAGAAGGGAAAAGAGGTTGTTTACGTGGATAACCTCGGTAAGGTGATCGAGACCAGCCAGAGGACGGAACCGGAAACGGGAAATGATGTGTATCTGACTATTGATAAAAAGCTCCAGAAGGCGGTATATCACCTGCTTGAACAGAAGATTGCCGGTATTCTGGTGTCAAAACTGACAGCTGAAAAAGAGTTTATCCTGGGAGAAAACGAATCCTCCTCCCATATCCTGATCCCTATCTATGATGTATATTACGCATTATTCCATAATCATGTGATCGACACCTCTCACTTCACCCACGAAGGGGCGAAAGATACGGAGCGGAAGGTGTTCAATGCCTTCCATAGCAAGCAGGAGAGGACTATTGAGCGTCTTCGGTCCGAGCTGCTGGAGAGCAATACGGCATACGACGCGCTGCCCCTGGAATATCAGGTGTATCAGCTGGGGATCGTGGATATGCTGGAAAAGAAGGGGCTGATCCTGACGGACGAGATTGATGAAGATGACGAAACAGTGGCAGCCTGGAAGGTGGATGAGAGCATCAGCCTTCGCAGTTACTTAAACTATCTGATCGGCAAAGGCTGGCTGGATGTTTCCACCCTGCCATTAGAAGATAAGTATTCTGATTCCGATGAAGTTTACAGGCAGCTGATCCAGACCATCTGCGACATGCTGCAGACAGATGATTATTTCAATAATCGTCTTTATAAGTATATGCTGCTGGACGATGAGATCGATGGCATGGATGTCTGCCGGCTTTTGATTGAGCAGAATATCGTGGATGTGACGGATGAAGAGAAAAATGAGCTGCTCAGCGGAGAGAAAACGCCCTATGCGTTCATGGTTGGCAAGATCCGGAACTTAGAGATCACGCCGGCCCAGCTGGCGCTGGATCCCTGCTCCGGTTCCTGCGTCATTACGGATCCCGGCAGCGGTGAAGTCCTTGCCCTTGTCACCTATCCGGGATATGACAATAATAAACTGACCAACACCATTGATTCGGAATACTATAACAAGATCTACAACGACCTGTCCCAGCCTATGTGGAATTATGCGACCCAGCAGTTGGCGGCGCCCGGTTCCACCTTCAAGATGGTCACTTCTGCAGCCGTGCTGGAAGAGGGCGTGGTCACCGATGGGGAACAGATCGTCTGCCACGGACTTTGGGATACCATCTCGCCGCCGGCGAAGTGCTGGATCTCCCCCGGAGCCCACGGTGCGTTGAACATCACAGGCGCCATCGAGAATTCCTGTAACTATTATTTTTATGAGGCGTCTTACCGCATGAGCTTTAAGGACGGTATCTATGACAGTGACACCGGCCTTTTGAAGCTGGCAGAGTATGCGGATAAATTCGGTCTTTCCGAAAAATCCGGTATTGAACTGCCGGAGAGCAGTCCGAAGGTGTCCGATTATGACGCCATCCGTTCGGCCATCGGACAGGGCACCCATAACTATTCCACAGTGGGCCTTGCCAGATATGTGACCACGGTGGCAAACAGCGGAAACTGTTATAACCTGAGCCTGATCGATAAGACAACGGATACGGAAGGAAATCTGCTCCGTGAATATACGCCGGAACTTCGCAATAAAGTGGAGCTGTCCGACAGCACCTGGTCAGCCATCCATGTGGGTATGCGCAAGGTGGTAGAAGCAAAAGAGTATTATTCGGAGATTCCTTTCGCGGT
>JAFZNL010000064.1 GCA_017550925.1 Lachnospiraceae bacterium
GCCCTTGTGGGTATGAACGGCGCCGGAAAAAGCACACTGCTCAAAATGCTGGTAAACTTAGAGCCCGCTGATGAAGGTTCCGTCATTATGCCCAAAGGCATATCTGTAGGATACCTTGCCCAGGAAAACGATGCCGGGGATGACGAGACCATCTACGAGATGATGCTCTCCTATCAGCCGGAACTGGTGGGCATGGAACGGGAGCTGTCCCAACTGGAAAAGACCATGCAGAGCCTCCAGCAGCAAGGCGGTATTTCCGGATCCGCTGACGATGCAGGGCAGGAAACAGATCCCGTTTTGACGGAAGCGATCCACAGATACACCCAGCTTCACGACTCCTTTGAACAAAAAGGCGGCTATGAATACCGAAGCAGGCTGGAAGGAACGTTGAAGGGACTTGGGTTTTCCGAAGATGAATTCTACCGTCCCATGAATACCCTCTCCGGCGGTCAGAAAACCCGCGCCCATTTGGCTGGCCTTCTGTTCCAGAGCCCGGACCTGATCATTTTGGACGAGCCTACCAACCATTTGGATATCGCAGCAACGGAATGGCTGGAGACATTTTTGAAAAACTATAAGGGCTGCGTTCTGATCGTATCCCATGACCGCTACTTCCTGGATATGGTAGCCACCAAGGTCATCTCCATTGAAGAACGGAAACTGGTGACTTACCAGGGTAATTATACAGACTATGCCGTCAAGTCCGCTGAGCGGCTGAAGGCAAGACTCTCCGCCTTTTATAAACAGCAGGCTGAGATTGCCCATGAAGAAAAGGTCATTGAAAAACTGAAATCCTTCAACCGTGAAAAATCCATTAAGCGGGCAGAAAGCCGCGAGAAAAAACTGGATCGTATTGAGCGGATCGAGAAACCCGAAGATATCAACGACCGGATGAAGCTTTCCTTGGAGCCGGATATCGAAAGCGGAAAGGACGTCCTCTCAGCTACCGGTCTTTCTAAAAGTTTCGGCGACCTGCATTTGTTTGATAACACAGATCTTTTCATCCGCCGCGGGGAGCATATCGCAATCATCGGTGACAACGGTACCGGCAAGACCACTCTTTTGAAGATCCTTACCGGCCTGGAAGACGCGGACGGCGGCGAGATCGATTTCGGCGTCAAAGTTCAGGTAGGTTACTATGATCAGGAGCATCAGGAGCTTTCTGCAGATAAAACGCTCTTTGAAGAGATCTCCGATGCCTACCCTTCCCTGGATAACACCAGGATCCGCAATACCCTGGCTGCTTTCCTGTTTACCGGCGATGATGTCTATAAAAAAGTATCTGCCCTCAGCGGCGGCGAAAAAGGCCGGCTCTCCCTGGCGAAGCTGATGTTATCCGGTGCTAACTTTTTGATCCTGGACGAGCCCACAAATCATTTGGATATCACTTCCCGGGAGATTTTGCAAAACGCCATTCAAAACTATCCCGGCACGCTGCTCTATGTCAGCCACGACCGGTATTTTGTGAATACGACTGCGACACGGCTTTTACATTTAAATAGCGGGCACTTTTTCCCTTATGAAGGGAACTATGATTACTTTTTGGAAAAGCGGGATACGGTGGAAGGCGGTCAGGCTGCCGCCTACGTGGTATCAGATCACGCCACCTATGCGTCATCCGAAACGCCTGCCGAATCTGATCCTTCTGAAGAGAAAGCCTCTGCCAAAGATCTGTGGCAGCAGCAAAAAGCCGAGCAGGCAAGGCTGAAAAAGCAAAAACAGCAATTGGAAGAATGCGAGACTAAGATCGCGAAGTTAGAGGAAGAATCCGCGGATCTGGATGCGCAGCTTTCCGACCCGAAAAACGGCACCGATCTTCCGCTTCTGCAGGAACTGACCAAAAAGAAAGCCTCCGTGACGGAGGCTCTCGAAGAGTTGTATACGTTGTGGGGCGAACTGGCTGAATAAATCTATATTTTCAGCTTTATCGATCATTCCACTCTATTCAACTGCGTGAAAAATAATACAGTTAGGGCTTTCGATCTTGATCTCTTTACCATTCATGACGATGAGCCCTTTTTCCATGTCTGCATTAAAGAAGGTCATGGTGCCGGATTCGTGGTTTAAGCTCACCAGGTGCTTGTTGTCCGGGAACAGGGCCACATCCTTGGGATAATCTCCGCTGACCGGCAGGCAGAACAGTTTTTCCAGCATTCCGGTCCTGTGGTCGATTTTGTACGCTACCGCACTGTTATCTCCCGCGTTGGAACTGATCAGGTATTTTTCATCTGCCGAAAAGTTCAGCGCGCTGGCTGCGGACATGCCCGCATGATAATCGTTCAATGTGGAGATCTGCTGAATCTTGGTAAAATACGGGTTATCATCCTCTTCTTTATAGGTATATACATCAATATAATTCTTCATTTCATGAACGACATACACAAACTTGCCGTCTTTGGTCATCTTGATATGACGTGGCGCGGAATTGATCTCGCTTCTGAGCACGTCAACAAGTTTCAATTTTCCGGTCTGGTGATTTAAACGATACACATCCACATGATCCATACCGATATCCGCTGCCATCAGATAATGGTTATCCCTGGTCATCTTGACGCAGTTGGCATGAGGACGGAAGTTACGCTCGGTTACAGTTCCCATTCCCTTAAGGTAAATCTCGTCCGTGATCTCGCCCACGCTGCCGTCGCCAAGAAGGCGGAGCACAGTGATCTTGCCGTCATGGTAACCGGCAACGAACAGGAATTTTTCCTCGTAATCCGTAGACAGATAGCAACCGCGCATTCCGTTGATGGAGGCATGGTTCATAAACTCAAGGCTGCCATCCTCTTCAATACGATAGGACTCTACACCGAAATCCGTAATGGAATACAGGAATTCTTCATCATGGGAAATGGTTACATAGGAGGAGTTGGATATCTGCACTCTGTCCTTTTCCGTAAACCGCCCGTTTTTCATATCTACATCATAGATCTTGATGCCGTGCTGGTCCCCCATTGTGTAGGTAGATACATATGCTACGTATTTTTTCTTCACTGCCATATTCTCACGTCCTCTATTGATAACTTATTGATCAGTTAAGCGTCCCCCGGGGAAACCATTCCGCCATCAACTTTATTGCTGTTTATTTACGCGCTGCGTTTCCGCATTTGCATCCCTCTGTGCCTTACGCTTCAGTTTTCCGTAATCTGCCAGGATGCGCTGCCGCAGCAAAAATTCCCGGATCCGCTGCATAGGAGAAGTTGTCCGCAGCACATGGTCTTTAATGTAGGCAAAGGTCTTTTTCTCACCATATCTTGCCAGCATCATCAAAAGCCGTTCTAACTGTGCCTCTGTTTTCGGATGTAACAGTCCGCTCCCTTTTCCCTTGGAAAAATAGGTCAGCGGATCGCTGTCTTTATAAGCATCGCCGTTGTAGACCTTGCTGGCCGCCACCCTGTCCATGAACATCTCCACCACATATCGTCTCGGCATGGGCACTGGCGTAAATCCCTTATCGATGGCGTGAACGCTGTAATCGATCCAGTATTCGTAGTGATGTTTGTTCCTGCCCTTGTGATGCAACCAGGCAGATGAGTATCCACGATCCTCCCGTTCTGCATTGTTGGGGCTGCGGTTTCCCTGATAGTACATGGCGCCCACAATGAATTCCGCGGGGTTGTACTTTGAAAGATCATGTGTCAGTCCCTGATAATAAAGTCCCACTGCAAAGCATCCCTTTGCTACGAGATATCTGTGATATGTGATCGTTTTAAAATGCTCTATGACCCTGATCATACGCCCTCCGGATCCCTTCGTCTAAATACCGTAATCCGTTTCACTTTAGACAAATTGTTCATCAGCCGCAGCTGTCAAACTGCCTATTTCCGATTCTTTCTCGATTTCTGTTCCATCTGCTGCCCGATCAAAAGCACAACGCTTCTGGGTTTTAAGTTGATCCGCATCGGCGCATTTTTCCCTTCTTCCGTTTCCTCTTTCGTAAAGGGAATGCCGGAAAGCTCAAAACCGCTCATGGCGCTGTCTTTATCCTCGCTCCTGGTATCGCAGACCATCTTCCACTCATATCCGCCGGGAAGGGAAGGCAGGGCAAAACTGTGAGCGATCCAATGCATGTTGATCGCCATATAGACAAAATCATCGGTACCGCCACCCGGCAGGTTTTCATAGAGTCCGCAGAGCATGATGCCCATATGCCGGTTATAGTTCTCCATCTGTGCCTGCCATGCATTTTCGCCGTGGTAAGACAGATCCGGATAACCGCAGGAAATGGTATCCATGATCCGCAGGGGATAACGCCTGTGTGTGATCTTATGCGCCTTGCGGAACGCGATCATGCCCTTCGTAAACTCCAGCAGTTTCCTGCCCGGCTGGTCCAGTCTCCAGGAAAGATGATTGATCTCGTTATCCTGGCAGTAAGGATTGTTATTGCCATTTGCGGTATGTCCGAACTCATCTCCCGCCTGGATAAAAGGCACTGCCTGGGATAAAAACAGGAAGCTTAAGATATTCTTTCTCTGGGAAAGGCGCATCGCCTGGATGCCCTTCTTCCGGGAACTTCCTTCCACACCGCAGTTCCAGCTGTAATTATATTCACTGCCGTCCCGGTTGTTTTCACCGTTGGGTCCGTTGTGCTTTTGATCAAAGGAAACCAGATCCATCAGCGTAAAGCCACGGTAATCCGCCACATGATGGATCACTGCCTGAAACTCGTCGTTCCTTCGCATATGCTCTGCCATGGGACGCAGCATATCTTCATCGCCTTTGAGGAACTTGCGGGCATCGCACCTGAAATCATCCCTGTAGGATGCCAGGTTCCTGAATTCAGGCTGCATGCCTCTCTCTGCGTAGATCCGTTCTCCACCGGGCTCCTCCATGATCAGTTTGGTCCTTGAAAGCAAAGGATCCAGAGCCAGGAGCGACCGCGGGATTTTCATGCCCACTAAATGGAAACCGTCCACGTGGTAATTCATGACCCAGTAATGCACAACCCTCTGGATATAACAGGGATCATAGCGAAGCGGGAAATAAAACTGCAGAATGATCTCAATGCCTGCCTGATGCAGCGCTCTTACCAGATGCTTGAAGGAACGCACCGGATCATGATAGGCGCTATAAGATGCCTTAGGCGCGAAATAATAGCTGCCGCGCTCTGCAAACCCCCAGTAATTAATTTTGTATTCCCAGTTTCCGTCTGTCAGGGCATAGCCATTCACATTGGAATGGGCGCTCTTTTTAACGGATTTCTTCTTTGCTGTTCCGGATTCTTCTGCCAGAACCTTATTCTTTTCAGCTGCGGTTTCTTTTGATCTAACAGCCATATCGCCTTCGTTATCAGATTGCCCTGCTGTAACACCGACCTGGCCGCCTGAGCTCTGCGATGTTTCATCCTTGGGATCTGTCGCCTGCACAGCGGTCTCGTTTATTTCACCGTAAGAATCCTCTGATGCAGCAGCCAATACGTCAGCGCCTTCATTCGTTTGCAGGCTGTTTGCGCCCTCAGCAGCTCTATCCTTAACAACATCACCGGATGCCTGCTCTTTTCCGGACTGATCCGTCGCTTCCGCATTTCCTGCCACATCCGTCCGTTCCCCGCCATCTTCAAAATCACCCGTCTCTGCATTCAGCCTGCCCACTTCAATGGCAAGGTCATTTTCGTTGATCGCATGCTGGCCGAAAGCATCATTCGGCGTACATTCATTTGTTTCCTCAGCCTGCACCTCCTGCTCTTCCTCCTGATCTTTGATTCCAATGAATTCCTCACCGGCACCGGCAGCCAGAAGGCCCGCCCTCTTTGTCGCTTCGTAGGCAGGATTAACGATGATCTCATCAAACTCATAGATCGGCATACATTCAATAGCTGTTACGCCAAGTTCTTTTAAGTACGGGATTTTTTCTTCCAGCCCTTCAAAGGTACCGCGCTTTTGTCTCTCCACGCCGCTGGTCACATGCTTGGTAAAGCCGCGGACATGCAGCCCGTAGATCACGGAATCCTCAAAAGGCGTTTCCGGGAATCTGTCGCTCCCCCAGTCAAAAGCAGTTTCCGAAGGAAGCAGCGCTGACAGCTCGCTTTTATGCCGCATAACGCCCCACTGGTTCCGGCCGTCTACGCCAATCGCATAGGGATCCATGAAGGTCTTATCGTCACAATAAAACAGGTAGGAATGGTACGCAGAAATATCCATCTTCAGATAGACAGCATAGATGCTCCCGACTCTGCAATTATCCGGGAACGGGATCTTCGTCTCTTTTTTTCTTCTGTCAAAAAGTAAGATGCCGCCTTCCTTCTTGGGTACATGGGAAAAAGCAACCGATACATTGATACCGCCCGCTTTCACCTTGACTCCCATAGGGAACGGCTCGCCTTTTAAAATCTTTATCTTCTTTGCCATGTAAGGCACCTTGTCTTTCTGCTTTTTTACGGAACGATTTGTGGCAGCACATCGCAGACATGCTCGTGGATCACAAGATCCGCCGCCTTATCCGTAAAATGCTCGTGTTTAGTCACAAGGATCAGTTTATCCTTGCTATAGTGATTGACTGCAAACTGCACCATGTTGTCAAACAGGTTCGTACCGAGCACGAGAAGGACATCCGCCTTGGACACCGCATTGACAGCATCCGTTAAAATGTCGTTGCGCATTCTCTCACCGTGGAGCCTGATCCCCGGGCGGATGGTACCGCCGCAGTCATCGCAGACAGGCATCCCCTTACTGTCGCGAAGATATTCCATCGGGAATTTTTTCTGGCATTTATTGCAGTGGTTATCGTGAATATTCCCATCAAGTTCATAGATATTCTCGATCTCATACTCATGGCTCAGTCCGTAGATGGTATAGGTCAGGACTGCTTTCAGCTTGCCGGATTTCTGCAGTCTCTCCAGGGCAGGAAACGTCTCCGTTGGCGTCAGCTGTGTACTGAGGATTTCCTTTTTGTAAAAGTCATAAAACTGCTCGATCCGCGTATTGTAAAAAGCGGCTGCCATGATCTCCTCGGGGCAGTGATGATATTCTTCCTCAATGCGGTAAGCCTCGGTATCCCTGTCATAATTCAACGCACCGCATTCCATCATCACGCCGATCCCGGCAATGACAACAACGTTTTCTGATTCCTTGATCAGTTTTTCCGCGTACTTGATACGCTCATCGACATCCATGACAGATGTCTTCATCTGTGTATCGTTCATTTCACTCTCCTGAATTCACATCCGGTTCTTCCCCACTGACCGGAATTGTTTTTTCATGAGTCTTTGCTTCGCCGCCTCTTGCCTAATTTTTTGTTTCCTGTTATAGTGAAACAAGGCATACGGCCCCATAATTGTATGTATTATACCATAAAAATAGCGGATTTGTCACTAATTTTGGGGAATGTATCGTCCATTATGGGTTGCCTGCAGTGAAAAATCGGCATTCCACCGAAAAATTCAAGAAAAAGATCAACAAAAACAATATAGAAAAAGGAGTACATATCATGGAAAAAAAGTACAGAGAACCGGATGAAGAAATGACCGTTACCATCGAAACCGATGACGGCGAAGTCGTAGAATGCGCCGTACTGACCATTTTAGAGGTTAACGGACGCGATTATATCGCGCTGATGCGGTTAGACGAGTTTGAAAAACTTGAAACACTGCCCGATGACATCTCAGACGAGGAAATGGATGAGTTTGACGGCGTTTGGTTCTATCGCTATTCCGAAAACCCGGATGATCCGAACGAAGAACCCGAGATTTCTATGATCGAAGATGATGACGAGTTTGAAGCTGTCATTGATGCCTACGATGAATTCCTGGACGAAATGGAATTCGAAGAGTCATAAAGAACTAACTTTTCAACAGCTCTTCGATGAATACAGATCTTTCATTTCCCTTGTCCTCTCTTTGCACATAAGAGATGACAAGGGTTTTCTTTGCCCTGGTCATGGCCACATAAAACATCCGCCGCTCCTCTTCCATCTGGTCTTCGGTCAGCATCCTACCCCGCGGTACTATACCGGGATTGATCTGGGGCAAAAATACATGGTCGTATTCGAGTCCTTTTGCGCCATGATAAGTCTGGAGCACGATCTTATCCTTTGGGATCGGCGCATGCGTTTGGGGCTGTTCTAAAAATGTCCGTTCATATGCTTCAAAAAAAGCAAGCGCCTGCTGCTGCGTCTTCACCCCGGCATCTTCCATCATCCATAGCTTATCTACAGCCTCAGCGATCTCCTCTTGATCTGACTGCATGCTGCTTTCCGTCCTTGTGGTCATGCTTTTCCCCTTACCAAATCTTACTTCATCAAGTTTATCCTCCATAACATGAAATCCCTGCAAAAACATAGTCAATGCGCCATAGTAGTCCATTGCCTTCGCCATTTCCAGTTTTGTAAAAAAGGTCCTGCATTTTTCAAGCTTCTCAGGTGCGCAGCGCTCCAAAACAGACGCCGGATCCACCTTTTCAGTTTCAAACCACTCCCTCGACAACCCAAAGCGACGCAGGGAAACTGCCGCAAACAGATCTTTTCTTCGGTTTCCATGCAACAGATATTTGAGGAAGCTTCGAAATGACAAAGACAGAGGATCAGCAAATTCCTGTTGTCTTTTTTCCCGGATAAAAAATGCCTCTCCATCTGTCAGAAAACGCGCAGCAAACTGTTCCATTTGCGCGTTGGTACGCACAAGGAGTGCCACAGTTTCATGAGGATAGGCCCCCCGCAACTTCTCCGCAATCCGGACAATGTCACTTACTTCCTCGCGAAGCGAACCAAATCGCAAGATCTGCGTTTGTTGTAATTTCCTTATCATCACTTTACATGTGGTCTCATCATGTTCTCCCGCCTCCCGGCTTATCATAGCGGTTTCCGCTGCCACAATCTCCTTTGGAAACCGTTGCGCATTATGCGAGATGCACTTCCCTGCCAGTTTCACGATATCCGCACCGCACCGGTAATTCACCGACAGGCAGACCCTCTGCGCCTTAGGATAGTCGGTTTCAAATTTCCGCATAAAGGAAGGATCCGCGCCTCGGAAGGAATAAATGGCCTGATCATCATCTCCCACAACAAAAAGATTTTCGTGCTTTGCGCATAGAAGTGTTATGATCTCATACTGCACAGGATTGATATCCTGGAACTCATCGATCTGCACATAACAAAACCGTTTCTGCCAGAAATCCAGGATCTCAGGACGATCCGAAAGAACCTGTCTGCAGCAGACCAGGATATCGTCAAAATCCAGTTTCTTTTCCATTCTGCATTTTTCCTGATAAGCATGAAAAATACGATCAAAAGAAGGATCCGCACCCTCTTTTGTTTTTCCCGTATTTTTATAAAAAGAAATATCTGATAAGCATTCCTGCCATGCGCCTTCAGAATTGCCTGTAAGGATGCTTTGTATCATTTTCTTTTGTTCGTATGGAGATAAAAAAGTAAAACCCTGAAAATAACCTGATGTTCGTATGATCTGATAGAAAACAGAATGGAAAGTGCCAAAGATGGCTCTTCCCGCTTGCGGACAGATCATGAAGGCCCGCTGTTTCATTTCCGCCGCAGCGCTTCTGGTAAAGGTGATGGTCAGAATGCTTTCCGGCGGTATGCCCTGCTCAAGGATCAGATACCTTAGCCTTGAAGTGATAACAAAGGTCTTCCCCGAGCCCGGTCCCGCCAGCACCAGCATTTGGCCATCGCGAAAACCGATAGCCTGCTGCTGCACCGGCGAGGGACCGGCTGTATGAAGTTGATTATTCATGTAGTGTACTCCTCCGGGGAAGCCTTTATTTTTCGTTCACAACATAACCCATCACATCTGCAATATATCTTTGTTATGTTTAACCCTGTAACTTAGTGATCGCAGCCTCGATTCTTGCGATGCTCTCTTCCTTGCCAAGCAGTGCCATCAGCTCTGTTGCGCCGCCGGGGGTCATCTGCTTGCCGGAAACCGCGGTACGGATGGGCCACATAACGAATCCGTTTTTATATTCCTTCTCGGTTGCAAATGCAAGAAGCCTCTCATAAAGCGCGTCGTTGGAATAATCTTCCTGCTCCTTCAGGATCGGAAGCACTTCATTTAAGACTGCCAGAGAAGTCTCTGCCGTGGTCTTCATCTTTTTATGGGTGTACATAGCGATATCGTACTCCGGCACTTCCTTCAGGAAATCGATGAGGTCCGGGATATCCGGGAAGATCTCGATCCTGGTCTGTACCATTTTTGCGATAGTCACAAAATCCATATCCCGTCCAACGGTTTCTTTGATGATGGGCAGCGCCTGCTTATAAAACGCATCAAAATCCATGGCTTTGATGTATTCGCCGTTCATCCATTTCAGTTTCGTATAGTCAAATACGGCCGGAGATTTCGAGATATGGGTATAATCAAAAGCCTCCACCAGCTCCTGCAGCGTAAAGATCTCCCGGTTGTCCGGGCTGCTCCATCCAAGGAGTGCTACAAAATTCACCACTGCATCCGATAAAAATCCCTGCTCGATCAGATCCTCGTAAGAGGAATGACCGCTCCTCTTGGATAATTTCTGATGCTGCTCATCGGTGATCAGCGGACAATGGATATATTTCGGTACTTCCCAGCCAAAAGCTTCGTAAAGCAGGTTGTACTTCGGCGAGGAGGACAGATATTCGTTTCCGCGGACCACATGGGTGATGCCCATGAGATGATCATCCACCACATTGGCAAAGTTATAAGTAGGATAACCGTCAGACTTGATCAGGATCATATCATCCAGCTCCGCATTTTCCACGGAAATGTCTCCGTAAAGTTCATCATGGAAGGTGGTGGTTCCTTCTGCCGGCACGTTCTGACGGATCACGTAGGGTTTTCCGGCTGCCAGGTTCGCATCGATCTCTTCCTGAGAAAGAGACAGGCAGTGTTTATCATATACATTGATCTCTTTTGTGGTGCCATCTTCCAAGGTGATAGTCTGAGACGGGCCTTCCAGTCTTTCTTTATCGCAGAAACAATAATAGGCCTTTCCTTTTGCAATCAGCTCTTTTGCATATTGCAGGTAGATTCCCTGTGCCTGGCGTTCGCTCTGAACATAGGGAC
>JAFZNL010000065.1 GCA_017550925.1 Lachnospiraceae bacterium
GGTCGGGTTTGTCGGAACCATATTTTTCCATTGCCTCTGTGAAAGGAATGCGTACGAAAGGCGCCTTGGAGGCAACGGAGTAGGTACCGTATTTTTCAAAGACAGGCGGCAGCACGTCTTCGATCACAGCAAAGACGTCTTCCTGGGATGCAAATGCCATCTCCATATCCAGCTGGTAGAACTCGCCCGGTGAGCGGTCTGCTCTTGCGTCCTCATCGCGGAAACAGGGTGCGATCTGGAAATATCTGTCGAAACCTGCCGTCATGAGGATCTGCTTGAATTGCTGCGGTGCCTGAGGCAGCGCGTAGAACTTGCCGGGATAATTTCTGGAAGGTACCAGGTAGTCCCTTGCGCCCTCCGGTGAAGATGCTGTCAGGATCGGGGTTGTGATCTCGAGGAAATCATGTTCCGTCATGGATTTTCTCAGCTCCGCCACGATCTTGCTGCGAAGAACGATCTTCTCTTTCACTGCGGGATTACGCAGGTCAAGATACCTGTATTTCAGCCTGGTGTTTTCATCTGCTTCCTTGGATCGGTTGATCTCAAAGGGAAGCTCTGCATAGCGGCATCTGCCAAGGACTGTGACTTTTTCTGGCACGACTTCGATATCACCGGTATCGATCTTGTTGTTTTTGTTGGAACGCTCTCTGACAATTCCTTCCACGCTAATGGTAGTCTCAGTGTTCAGAGCAAGGAAAGCGTTCATCATCTCTTCTGTTTCCGGCACCAGCTGAGTGGTTCCGTAAAAGTCTCTCAGGATCACGAAACCAAGGTTTTTACTGACGCGGCGAATGTTCTCAAACCAGCCTACCAGTGTCACCTTTTCCCCGGCATTGGTAAGCCGCAATTCGTTACAGTTATGGGTTCTTGACTGTGTCATTTGGATATCCTTCTTTCTTTATGATAATATTCTTGATTTGTTGTTTTGGGTGTTCTTATTTGGTTATTGATTCACTATTATTTCGGCTTTGATATATATTAGCACCTTTTTTCAACATTGCTCATAATACCATAAGATGGCCGTAATATCAAGGAATAGAAAAACAGCATCTTCGTATAGTCGAGAAAAAGCGTCCCCCGGCAGGAACGCTTTTCTCGATCAATATGCTTTTTCTGCTGTTTCTTTTGTTACTCCGTCGCGATGGCCGCTACCCTGCCGATCGCTTTTTTGACCGGCGGAAGGTTGATCACAATCAGTGTCAGCACCATCTCAGCCAAAATAAAGGAATAATTGTAGACCAGCGGATAAATGGCCGCCAGCGACTGCGGGAACGTTTCCGGCATATAGTCCATCCAGTACAAATAACCGCCAATGGAATGAAACAGTCCGCGGATAAGGCAACCAACAATGTAACCGATCATCATGCCGTTTTTTTTGCCCATCCAAAGCCCCGCGATACCCAGGGCTGTAAACGCCAGGATGTAGTCGCAGCAAGCCTGGAAAGGTGACAGCACATAGCTTGCACCGTCCCAGAACTGGAGCAGGCTGTAGGCAAAGGCCGTCAGCAGTCCGATGCGGATTCCATATAAATAACCGATAAAGCAGATCAGAAACATGGAAAACAGTGTAACCGCACCGCCCATGGGCAGATGGATCTTCAAAAACGGAACGGAGGAAACCACAAAAGCGAGTGCCAGCGCACTTCCGCAAAAAGCAAGCTGCCTTGCGCTGATCTTTTTGGCACTGCCATCCTTTTTCTGTTTATTACCGGTCACTAACGCCGTCAGTGCGATCGCGATGACCACGATCACCACAAGGGCAATGTAACCGGCTTTCGTCATGGCAAAATAGCCTTCTTCCGAAGTAAAAAATGTAGACATAAAAAATCCTCCCTGCTGTTTGATTTTGATTCAGACGCAGGGAGAACGTTTTTGCTAATTCTCAGTTTTGATACAATGCGCTACGGATCTTTCCTGCCTGTTCTGAAAGAGGCAAGGTTTCTGCATTGTGTCAGCTTCCCTTCGCAGGCATGATCCTGATCAGGTACAGGAGGCTTCTCATCCGATCTGTCAGATGATCCGCTCCTAAGGGTATCGGACCTTCGGTCCTCTCTCAGCCCGTCCGTCTGTCCGCATTTTGCGGGACATTCGGCCTTCCGGCTCCCCCAGCGTCATTTGCTACTATACACAAAACATGCTCCTTCGTCAAGCAAAAATGACGTATCCTTACCTCATATCGATAGTATACTTGGCAGACTTCTTGCCGTCTCTGGAAACGCCATGTTTGGTCCTGACCGGAACCACATAGACTTTATAGGTATAGCCTTCACCTGCAGCTAAGTCTACATTTGCCTTTTTGGATGTGGTCATCAGCGTAAACTTGCCGCCGGACTGTTCCTGACCGTAAATCTTGTAGCTGGTAGCCCCCTTCACTTTTTTCCATTTCAGGTTAATGACTCTGGCCTTATGTCCACGCAGGGTTGTGTAGTTCTTTTTCTGAAAGCCCGTGACAGTAGTAGCTTTTAACTGTTTCGGCAAAGTATAGATGGTTTTCGCTTTCGACATGGCGCCTTCGATCTCACCGTCAGGGGTCTGAATATAGGCGCAGACTTTGATCTTGTATCCGGTCTCCTCTTTCAGCCCTTTATAGGTATATTCGTTCTTGGAAGATTTACCCTTGCGGACATATTTGCCGGATTTCTTGTCATAGAGATAATAATGATAGCCGTCCGGCATACGCGCTGCAGAATATCCCATGCTGCAGACGATGGGGATCTTATTCTTTTTCGTTTTCTCTGTCAGCTGGGTCACCGTTGCTACCTTGCCGGGCTTGACCGTCACTGTGCAGGTCGCTTTCAGGTTTGGCTGGTCGCTTACGGATGCTGTGATCGTTGTATATCCGATGCCGCCTGCTCTGACCACGCCTTTATTGACCGTCGCCACATAATTATCTCCCGACATCCACTCGATTTCCTGCTCGATGGAACCCTCCGGAAAAAACTCCGCCGTCAGGGTTACGCTTTGGCTGTTGGAATCCTCAAACACCAATGATGTCTGGCTGATCTTCAGGCCTGTCGGCTGCTGGTCTGTGACATAAACCGAATAATAACCGGTATTGCTTCCGGAGTTCGTTACCTTGATATAGTAGGTTCCGGCATTCAGACGCCTGGTTTCTTTATAAACTTCCGGTTCAGAACTGGTACCGTTTATATACCGGGACGAGATATAGCTCTGCTCTCCGTTTTCAATGGTAAAATACGGTCCCCGGAAAGATGATGTAAACTGAAACATGACAGATCCGCTGTTTTGCACCTCAATCTTGAAAATATCGGTGTCATCCTGGGCACTCAGCGATTCTTTGACTTCTTTTTTCATTTCCAGCGGCGTTGCTGTTTCGTAGGTTCCGTTGCCATCTGCATCTGCATCCTCGCAATACCCTGTCATATCAAAAGCCAGAACGCCAAATAAGAATGCGCAGAGAAAAACGACTGCAGTCATTTTTGAAAATGCTTTTCCGATCATATTTTTCCTGTTCACGGAATAACCCCCTTTCAATATACCTGTTAACTATGATCTTCCGTTATTGCTCTTGTGGTCTATTTTACTATACTTCCCGGCAAATGCAAAGGACAATCTTTCAAATATACGACATAGAGATTTAAGTTACAGGATTTAAGTTAAGGAATATTAGATAAGTAATTTAAGATAAGGTTAAGAAAACCTGCACTTAACGGTAAGAATATTCAACTATGATCATTGCATGGCGAATCGTATATATGTGTGCAATTCCGTTGATTTTCAGTGCCGTTTTGTAATATAATTAGGAGGATACATTCTATGAATTCTCAAAAGGGAGTTATCATGAAAAACAAAAAGCAAAAGCGTTTTAACAGGATCAAAAAACACAGCGTCTTCGGCAGCCTCCTGCTGCTCTGTGTGGTCATGCTTCTGATCAATCTGACAATGCTCCTGTTCGGCGAAAGCCTGGCCTACTATCTCATCGAATCCCGGCTGGTTTCCGAATATGATACCATCGCCTATATGGCAAGGCTTTACGAGAGCGAATCCGACAAGGAAAACGCCCTGAAGTTTTTGGATACGGAAGGCCGCTCTTATATTATCCGGGATAAAGACGGAAAGACCATCCACCAAAACGGCGAGGACACCATGTCCGAAATAAACGGCAAGGTGGACATCGAGATCCTGGACAGCAAGATCCTCACCGCCTCCGATGAAGAACTGCTGCCACCTGACATCCATGCCCAGGTCACTGTCACCAGCGACAGGGACGACATCATCGAGGATACAGGTCATATCAATGCTGAACTCTACGAAGACCAGACGAATTACATTATATCAACAGAAGTTATGATGTATTCTGACAAAAATGCTCCCTTCCTGTATCCGGATAACGGGCGCGTCGGTTATAACTTAAAGGACCTTTGGAAATGGATGAACCAGGATATCGCTCCTTCATCCAAAGACTTTGTTGCGGGACGCGCCGTCCTCGAAGCGCCTATGTGGATTGCCCTTCCTTTGGAAGATGGCGCGCAGACCCTGTATGGACAGATCCGTTTCGGCGTTGACATGAACGACCTGACCTTCTTTATCCTGATCCTGATCGGATTGTTTATCATGGCCCTGACCATCTTCATCCTTCTGGTTGTCAACTTCGTCAACGCCCTGCGCAGCCAGCGGAACCTGAAGAAAGTATTCTTCATGGATGAAGCCACCAACGGACATAACTGGATGTATTTCCTCTACCGTGGCAGCCAGATCCTCAGAAAACACAGCAGCAACAAATACAATTTTGCTGTCCTGGACCTGGTATTTGTCAATTACCGCAATTACTGCATGTGCCATTCCATCGCAGAGGGTGAAAAACTGCTGAACATGGTAGACGCCGTCGCTTCCCAGTCCTGCAACAAAAAACGGGAACTCTGTGCGCACTACGCTTCTGCCAATTTCGCCATGCTGATCACCTATCAGGACAGGGAGGAACTGATGGCGCGGGTCAACACGCTGATCAAACAGTTAGAGCAGATCGACCAGCATCATAACTTCTCCTATCACGTCGGCATCGACCAGCTGCCTGCCACAACGGATAAGCGCGGACGCCTTCGCAGCCGCAAGGCAGTGGATCTGGAAGAAGAATACAACAACGCATGTTCCGCCCGCTCTTCCCTTTCCGATAACGATGCTTCCGATATGGCTTTCTTTGATGAAAAACTGGTTGATGAGCAAAAATGGCTGGACGTCGTGCAGGAAAACCAACGGGCAGCCATCGACAACGAAGAATTCGTGGTATACTACCAGCCCAAATACAATCCCCGTTCCGGGCGTCTGGAGGGTGCCGAAGCGCTGATCCGCTGGGAATCCCCCCAATATGGTTTTGTCACACCCGGACGCTTTATCCCGATCTTTGAGAAAAACGGTTTCATCACCGAGATCGACCATTATATGCTCCAGCATACCGCAAGGGACCAGAAACACTGGCTGGATGAGGGTCTTACCTGCGTACCCATTTCCGTCAATGTTTCCAGGGCGCACTTTATCGAGAGTGACCTTGCCGAACAGATCCGCGATATCATCGATGGAGAAGGAACGCCCCGGGACCTGATCGAAATTGAGCTGACTGAAAGCGCTTTCTTTGATGACAAGAAGGCTATGATCGATACCATCGCCAAACTGAAATCCTACGGTTTCCACGTATCCATGGACGACTTCGGATCCGGCTACTCTTCCCTCAACACCCTGA
>JAFZNL010000066.1 GCA_017550925.1 Lachnospiraceae bacterium
GCTCCTACGCTTGTTAAATGCTCTAATTGTGGCGCACTGATGATGCCTCACAGAGTATGCCAGAGCTGTGGCAAGTACAACAAGAAAGAGGTCATCGCAGTAGAAGACTAATCGAGTGCTTGAAACAAGCTGAAATAGCTCAGTCGGTAGAGCACTTCACTCGTAATGAAGGGGTCGTGAGTTCGAGTCTCATTTTCAGCTTGATCTGCCGCGGTCGGTTTTAGTAAACCGGTCGCGGTTATTTTTGTGTATTTTTTTGGATTCACGCCTTCGGATTCATTTTTTTGGTCGTTTTTTTCCTTGAAACGGCATTTTTCTTATGGTAAAATATCGTGAAACTTATGAATAACTTAATTTAGATTTGATTATTCGGATCGGGTTAAGAATTTTTGGAGGATATCATGGCGCAGCTTTGGGGCGGAAGGTTTACAAAACAGACTGATCAGATGGTGTATGATTTCAATGCATCCATCCGCTTTGACAAGCGGCTCCTGCCCTGGGATATCGAAGGCAGCAAGGCGCATGTGACGCAGCTTGCGGCAATCGGCATTCTGACGGAGGAGGAGAGAGATCAGATCTTAGAGGGACTTTCCGGGATATTACAGGATACGAGAGAAGGGAATCTGGAGATCACGGATGCCTTTGAGGATGTCCACAGTTTTGTGGAAGCAACCCTCATTGACAGGATCGGTGACGTGGGCAAAAAGCTCCACACCGGACGCAGCCGCAATGACCAGGTGGCTCTCGACATGAAGCTGTACACCAGGGACCGGATCGATGAGACCACGGCGCTTTTGAAAGATCTGCTGGCAGTGCTTTTGAATCTGATGAAAGAGCATATGCAGACTTATATGCCGGGATTTACCCATCTGCAAAAGGCCCAGCCCGTAACCCTGGCTCATCACCTGGGGGCTTACTTTGAGATGTTCCTGCGCGATCGCGACAGGCTTTGTGATATCAGAAAGCGCCTAAACCTTTGCCCGCTGGGAAGCGGTGCACTGGCCGGGACCACCTATCCTTTGGACAGGGAAATGACCGCGGAGCTGTTATCCTTTGACGGACCCACCAGAAACAGTATGGATTCCGTTTCCGACAGGGATTATCTGATCGAGTATCTGGCAGCGCTTTCCATGATGATGATGCACCTGTCCAGATTTTGCGAGGAGCTGATCCTCTGGAACAGCAATGAGTACGGATTTATTGAAATGGATGACGCTTTTTCCACAGGTTCATCCATTATGCCGCAGAAGAAAAATCCGGATATCGCGGAACTTGTCCGTGGCAAGACCGGCAGGGTATATGGCGCATTGAATGCGCTGCTGACCACTATGAAAGGCCTGCCCCTTGCTTATAATAAAGATATGCAGGAGGATAAAGAATTATCCTTTGACGCCATGGATACGGCAGCAAACTGCCTGCAACTGTTCACCGGTATGCTGGAAACCGTGACCTTTAAAAAGGATCGCATGCGGGAAAGTGCCATGATGGGCTTTACCAATGCAACGGACGCAGCAGATTATCTGGTGAAAAAGGGAATGCCCTTCAGGGACGCCCATTCTGTCATCGGACAGATGGTGCTGTACTGCATCGATCAGGGCAAAGCCATCGATGAGCTGTCCTTAGAAGAGCTGAAAAATCTCAGCCCCATCTTTGAAGAAGATGTATACGAGGCTGTTTCCCTGGAAAGCTGTGTGGAGCGACGAATCACACCGGGCGCTCCAGGTCCGAAGGAAATGGAGCGCGTCATCGGGTACTACGAAGAACTGCTTAGAGAGTAATGGTCTCGCAGTTAAATTGCTAATAATTTAGGAGGATATATATATGAGCGACAAATTAAAAGTAGGTGTTTTAGGCGGAACCGGTATGGTGGGACAGCGTTTCATCACCATCCTTGCAGATCATCCCTGGTTCGAGGTAACTACCATTGCAGCCAGCCCCAGATCCGCAGGCAAGAGATATGAGGATGCAGTGGGCGGCCGTTGGAAAATGGACGTTCCCATGCCTGAAGCAGTAAAAGATATCGTAGTCAAGAATGTTAACGAAGTAGAGCAGGTAGCAGCAGAAGTTGACTTTGTATTTTCAGCAGTGGATATGTCAAAAGACGAGATCCGCGCTATCGAGGAAGCTTACGCAAAGACCGAAACTCCCGTTGTTTCCAACAACTCCGCACATCGCTGGACGCCGGATGTGCCCATGATCATTCCTGAGATCAACGCTGATCATGCAGAAGTGATCGCAGCTCAGAAGGAGCGTCTTGGCACCAAGCGTGGTGTTATCGCAGTAAAGCCTAACTGCTCCATCCAGAGTTATGCGCCGGTGCTTTACGCATGGCGTGGGTTTGAGCCCTATGAAGTGATCGCATCCACCTATCAGGCAATCTCCGGTGCCGGCAAGACTTTTGCAGATTGGCCGGAAATGGAAGGCAATGTGATCCCTTACATCGGCGGTGAGGAAGAAAAGAGCGAGCAGGAGCCGCTTCGCGTATTTGGTAAAGTAGAAAACGGTGAGATCGTAAAAGCAGCAGAGCCCAAGATCTCCTGCCAGTGCATCCGTGTGCCGGTGCTGAACGGCCATACCGCTTCCGTTTTTGTAAAGCTTCGTAAAAAAGCTACCAAGGAGCAGCTCATCGAGGCAATGACCTCATTCAGCGGCGAGCCTCAGGCACTTGACCTTCCCAGTGCACCGAAGCAGTTCATCCGTTACATGGAAGAGGAGAACAGGCCTCAGGTAGCCCTGGATGTAGACTTTGAAGGCGGCATGGGTATTTCCATCGGAAGACTTCGCGAGGATACCATCTATGACTGGAAGTTCGTAGGTCTTTCCCACAATACCCTTCGCGGCGCAGCAGGCGGCGCAGTGCTTTGCGCAGAGCTGCTGAAGGCTAAGGGATATATCAGCGCTAAATAAAGACAGAATAATGTAACCATTCAGAACCCATTCGCAATATTTTTCAAATCCGCATGGTTCTGAATCGTTACAGACTGGGGATAAGTATGCAGAATCTGACGAATACGCCGGATGACACAGGAGCGCCGGATCGGAATTTTCAACTGGATATGTTAAATGCCATGAATCAGAAACTTCTGGACAACGACAAGATGTTCAGAATGATCTGTGGCACATCATCCAACACATTTTTGTATTATGATTTTAACGCAGACCGCATAGAGGTTCTCGGAAAGACCGAGCCGTATTTTTCATTTACGCTGGATAACCGGGAAGACCTCTTGCGGTTTCCGGAATTGTTTTTGGAAGAGTTCCGGGATACGGTCAGGCAAACGCTGTTCGTGGAAGAGGAAAACAGATCTTCCGCGGGCTGCGAGGGCCGTTTGAAAAACGGCAAATGGCTGGGTATGGAAGTGACCATCAGTTACAATGAACACGGACGCCCCAGCGAGAAGATCATCCGTCTCCATGACTGTACCAGAGAGAGACAACAGACCGAAAACCTGAAGTACATGGCCTATTATGATACGCTGACAGGCCTGTACAACCGCAACTATTTTGTGCGCCTGCTTTCTGACTGGGTGCGCAAGGCGGAGGATGAGGGCGCAGCCATCGAAGTGCTGTGTCTGAAGGTCGACAATTTCAAAGATATCAATGATGCCCTCGGCATGATCGCAGGAGATGAGCTGTTGCAGAACTTAGGCCTTCATCTGCGGGACACCCAGTCCGAGGACTGTCTGCTTTCGCATTTCCATTCGGAAGTGTATTTCGCGGCTTTTTATAATCCCATAGGCAGAGATGCAAACAGGTTTTTTGAAACCCTGTCTGATTATCTGGAAATGCCGATCCCTATCACAGGAAAAGATAACGTGGAGATCTCGGTTTCCGGCGGTATCGCAAGATATCCGGAAAGCGCCCGCAATTCCATTGAACTCATCAACTGCGCCGAGATCGCTTTGGAGCAGCAAAAGGGCGATAACGTAGCCGGGCTGTACTATTTCGAGGCACCGGTGCTGGATGACTTTTTGGGCAATATCGCTTTGGAGAATGACTTAAAGCAGGCCATTGACCATAATGCATTTGAGCTTTACTATCAGCCCCAGTATGACGCAGTAAGCAAGAAGCTTCGCGGCGTGGAAGCGCTGATTCGCTGGAAAAATGAGGAGGGCTATTTTATCAGTCCTTCCCGGTTTATACCGTTAGCAGAGCGGGCAGGCCTCATCGACCATATAGGACACTGGGTGTTGAAAGAGGCCATCTCTTCCTATTCGTCCTGGATGAAGAATTATCAATATCCCATCGTGCTGTCGGTCAATATCTCCGCCATTCAGTTTAAGAAGTCGGACTTTATCCCGACCCTGTTTGATCTGATCGACGAGTACGGCGTGAATCCTGCTTTTCTGGAGCTTGAGATCACGGAGAGCGTGCTGATTGACGATCCCGATGGGGTGCTGGATTCCATGAACCGGATCCGGGAGAAGGGGATCAAGATCTCTTTGGATGATTTCGGCACCGGCTATTCATCCCTGTCCTATTTGAAAAACCTGCCCATCGATACCCTGAAGATCGACAAGTCCTTTATCGATACGGTCATCGATGACGATTCCACCAGGATCATTACAGAGTCTATCATCGCCATGGTAAAACGCCTGGGCTATGAGACGGTGGCAGAGGGCGTTGAGAACGACAGACAGCTGGAATACCTAAAGAGCATCGAATGTGATAACATTCAGGGTTTCCTGCTGGGACGGCCCCAGCCGGCAGAAAGTATTGAGGCGCTGCTGGGCAGATTAGTATCTTAACCCTTTTTAGAGGAAACACACATGATACCACTTCGTGAAAACGAATTACAATATCTTAATCAAATCTATGCAAGTCAGGGACAGAGCCTCCTGATTCTCTACGGACAGAAGGGCATTGGCAAGACCCGACTGATTCTGGACTTTGCTAAAGGAAAAGAAGTCTTTTATTTCCATGCAGGAGAGGGAAGCGACCGCCAGCACCGTTATCTGATGGCAGCGCAGCTCTCTTCCGAGGGTTTTTCCATGCCGGGTGCCTATCCTGGCTGGGAAGAGATCCTGGGCGGTTATTTTAGCGCAAAGCAGGAAGGCGGCATGGAGAAAAAGGTTCTCATCATCGATGAGTTTGACTCCCTGATCCGTTAGGATTCCGATTTTATGGAAATGCTTTCCGCCATTCAGGCGAGAGTATGCATGTAGTATATGATCTTGCTGTGTTCTTCTGAGGTTGGTTTTGTGGAAAACCAGCTGGTGAGCAAGATCGGAAAGGCAGCGCTGTCCATTTCAGGATTTTTGAAAGTGCGTCCTCTTTCCTTTGACGCATTATCCGGCGTCTTTCCCAATTATTCCAAGGTAGAAAAGGTGATCACCTACAGTATCTTAGGGGGCGTGCCGGGACTGTGGAAATACTTTGATCCGGCCCTTTCCTTAAAACAGAATCTGACCACCCATCTGCTGGATCCCGGATGCAGCCTCTATGATGAAGGATCCCGGATCGTCATGGACCATGTGCGGGAAGGCGGCGTCTATTATTCCATCCTTTCAGCCCTTGGTGAAGGACGGGATAAGCTGGGTGATATTTATGACCATACGGAGTTTTCCAGGGCCAAGATCAGCGTCTACTTAAAGAACCTGATGGAGATCGAGGCTGTGGAAAAGGTGTTCTCCATTGATGTGCGGGGACGGGATACCCAGAGAAAGGGCATTTATCGGATTTCCAACCCTTTCCTTCGTTTCTGGTTTAAATTCCTGTATCCCCATATGAGCCAGTTGGCGCTGAAAAGCCCGGATGCTTTTTATGAGCAGTATATCAAAGGCGAGCTGGAACGGTTCGCAGCGCCGGCTTTTTCGCAGCTGGTATTTGAGTATATGCAGTCCCTGGCGCTGGCGGACGAGCTGGACATCGATGTGGAAGAGGAAGGCGTATTTGACGGCAAGGACGGCTATATCGATTATCTGGCCTTTGACGAAAAGCGCATGGGAGCCGTGGCAGCCTTTGCCTGCTTTGAAATGCCTTTCATGCCCTACGAAGTATATGAGAGGGCGCTTTTGACATTGGCAGGAGCCAAGGTGAAGCCGGATACGATCTATCTGTTTGCAAGAGAAGGATTTGATGAGAAGATCTCTTTGGAAGCAAAGATGAAGGAAGAACTTGTCCTGATCTGTATGGATGAGTGGATGGAGTAAATCAGCTAAGCAGAAGGAAACAGCCGGATAGAGACCGGATCGACTTAGATAAATGAGTTGAATTAAGCCGGTATCTGACTAAGCTAAAATTGCGTGTGTCGTCGGAGGATTCCGACAGGATAATATATGGGAACATCACTTTATATTGCGGAAAAACCCAGCGTTGCAAGGCAGTTTGCGGATACGCTGGCACATAGAAAAGGCCTGCATTTTAAGAGCAGCAATGGATATATGACGGCAGAGGATACCATCGTGACCTGGTGCGTGGGCCACCTGGTAACCATGAGTTATCCGGAGGTTTACGACAGTGCCTGGAAAAAGTGGCAGATGGATCCCCTCCCTTTTTTGCCTGAGACTTTTAAATATGAGATCATTCCCAACGCAAAAAAACAGTATGAGATCGTCAGGGATCTGCTGAACAAACCGGAAGTGGATACCATCTATGTCTGCACCTACTCCGTGAGAGAGGGAGAGTATATATACCGTCTGGTGGAGCAGATGGCAGGGGTGCAGGGCAAGAACCGCAAGCGTGTCTGGATCGAGTCCCAGACCGAGGATGAGATCATGCGCGGCATCAATGAGGCAAAGGATCTGTCAGCTTATGATAACCTGAGTGATTCTGCTTACCTTCGCGCAAAAGAAGATTTTTTGATGGGTATCAATTTTTCCCGCGCTCTGACTTTGAAATACCGATACGTGCTCCAGGAAGGGCTGGCGCTTGACAGAGTGACGGTCTCCGTAGGCCGCGTTATGACCTGCGTGCTGGGCATGGTGGTGGAGCGGGAATGGCAGATCCGCAAATTCCAGAAGACGCCTTTTTACCGGATCCTGGCCAATCTCAAGATTGGGGAGACGCCGGTGGCGGCGGAGTGGCGAGCGGTAAAAGGAAGCGCCTATTTTGAATCGCCCCTTTTATACAAGGAAAACGGTTTTCTGAAAAAAGAGGACGCGGAAAGCCTGGTGGCGAAGCTTTCAGAGAATCCGCCCCTGCAGTTTGAACTGGAAAAGAGCGAGAAGAAAAAAGAGGTGAAAAAACCGCCCCTTTTATATAACCTGGCAGAGCTGCAAAATGACTGCTCCAGATTGTTTAAGTTAAGCCCGGACCAGACCTTGAACGTAGCCCAGGAGCTGTATGAGAAAAAAATGACCACCTATCCGAGAACGGATGCCCGTGTGCTTTCCACGGCGGTGGCAAAAGAGATCACCAAGAATATCAAACCCCTTGCGGCTTACCCTGGGATGGATCCGTTTGTTCGCTATATCCTGCAGAAAAAGACCTACGAAGGTCTGGAAAAGACCAAGTACGTCAATGACAAGCAGATCACGGACCACTACGCCATCATTCCTACGGGAGACCAGGTTGGCAAGGCAGCTTCCTTATCGCCCATAGCAGGCAAGGTCTATGAGCTGATCCTGCGGCGGTTTTTGGCTATCTTTTGTCCGGACGCAGAATTCATGAAAGTCGCCCTTGTGGTAAAGCGCATGGATGAAAGCTTTTTTGCCAACTTCAAGGTGAGGACGGAAGAAGGTTACCAGAAGGTCTTTTCGGATAAGTTTTTCAAAAAACAAAGCGGCGGCGCAAAGGATGCAGA
>JAFZNL010000067.1 GCA_017550925.1 Lachnospiraceae bacterium
GGAAAGAGCGGATCCAACGATGCCAACGCTGAGTATATGGCTTATATCCGCTCTGTTATGGATGCGGAAAAGATTTCCTATCAGACGGCTGAGCTTGGCAAGGTGGACCAGGGCGGTGGCGGCACCATTGCTTACATTTTGTCCCTTTATGGCATGAATGTCATTGATTGCGGCGTCGCAGTGCTCAACATGCATGCGCCCTGGGAAGCAACCAGCAAAGCAGACCTTTATGAAACCTGTCTGGGATATCAGGCTTTCCTGAAGGCAAAGGGGATGTAAGATAAGAAAAATTACAGCGTGAGGGGGGATGAAACGCGGATTTTTCGGGAGAAAACGGCCTTCCATTGTGATAGCCGGAAAAAGAGGAGATAGTATGGAACAAAAAACCTCCAAAGAGGTGGAAGCGATCAGAATGATCATGCAGAGCGATTCGCCAGATATCGTGACATCTGACATTTTCGCCTGTGAAAAAGAGTTTCACACTTTTATGAATAAGGTGATCAAAAGACGGCATATGACCAGAGGAAAACTTCTGGATAGCATTGGCGTTGAAAGGTCCTATGGGTATCAGATCCTGAACGGACGCCGTGTCGCCACGAGAAATATCGTCCTTCGAATGGCGGTCTATCTTGGACTTTCTGTACGGGAGACGCAGATGGCGCTGGCGCTGGCGCAAAAGCAGGCGCTGTATCCGCACAATACGTTTGAAACGGTCATGATCTACGCTTTATCTCATGATTATACGTTGGAACAGACAGAAGAGTTTCTGCAACAGCTCGGTGCCGGATCATTGCTTGGGGACTGACCGGCCTGCATTCATTAGAATTGTATTATGGTTTTTTTGTATCGATGATGGTGCCATCCTGTTTGATCAGGATGGCATCAATATTTTCTAAGGACCGGATATAGCTTTCCGCCTTTTCACTGCCGAGGATCAGACAGGTGGTGGAGAGGGCGTCGGCATCCGTGGCGGAGTGGGCGATGATGGTAACGCTGTCAAGGTCTGTCTCCACAGGCATGCCTGTAAACGGATCTAAGATATGGTGATAGATTTTTCCATTTGATTCAAAGTAACGTTCATATACGCCGCTGGTGGCAACGGCGGTCTGGGTTTCTCTCATAGCAGTGGATTTTGTATCTTTCGCCAGGGCAGATTCGCCAACCTCCACGGTATCGCAATAAACGCCGCTGTCGGCCCAGGGCTTTTGTACGCCGACGGAAAAAAGGGTCCCGTCCGGTTTTGCGCCAATGGTCTGGACATTGCCGCCTAAGTTGATGATGGCGCAGTCCGCATCTTTGGAAAGGAGGAATGCTTTCAGCTGATCTGCAATAAAACCCTTTGCGATAAAGCCGGGATCGATCTGCGCTTCGGGATCGTTTAAGCGTACCTTATTTCCTTCGGTTTCGATGAATTGATAATTGACATGGGAGATGGCTTTTGACAAGATCATATACGGGGGTACGGCGTGATCACCGTCAGGGTTGAAATCCCACAGGTCCTTGACAGGCTTGATGGTGATATCGATGTCACCGCTTGTCATGTCGCAGTATTTGAGGGCGTCATAGATCAGCGTTTTGGTTTCGTCAGAAACCAGGACCCATTCACCGGCGGCATGGTTGATCTGCCAGATCTCGCTGCCTTCTTTATAGGCGTTCAAAAGGTCGTCGTAGCGGGCGCATTCAGCCATGGCGTCATCTAAAAGCGATTCAGCCTTTGACCGGTTGTCCGGCGTATCATAGACAGTCAGGGTGACAACGGTATCAAAATAAAAGTCAGTTTTTGTGTAGGGGACTTTTTCCTGTTTGCCGCACCCGCAAAGCATAAAGAGCATAGATATGCATAGAAACATAAGGAGAATGTTTCTCAAATTCAGTTTTGTGTGAGGGAACAATCGTTTCATATTGTCTACTTTATAGAAGAATGGGGCAGATGTCAAAGAGAAATGTTAGGGTTGCTAACATTTTTGAGTTGATTTATACTATATAAAGTGTCACGGGATATGATGCGCAAGATATCTTGTATTTGAATGCTTGAAAAACGAAAGATAAAAACAGCATACAGTCCGGTATAAAACGGAGCAGGAATGCTGATGATAGATATGAGGACGCAGGATGAAACTGACGGATGATTTTAACGGAAATGATAAAGGACCGGGACTTCCGCTGATCTATATGATGCTGGGGGCGGTGGCTTTTATCCTGATCATGGTAGTGGTTGTTGCCGTGGTCAATGACAACGGCCGTCCGAAACGCAAACCTGCAGCTGCGCAGGAAGAGGATGCCGAAGCTGCAGCAGATCAGGTCGGTGAGATTGAACTTGGCAGTTCGGACCTGACAGCGGATGATCTGGATTTTTGGAATATGTACAAGGATGACAGGGCGATTTCCGATAATTCCGTGATCACGGATAAGTCCTATGAAGAGCGTCTGAAGGAGTTAGAGGAAGAGGAGCAGAAAAAGGCAGAGGAAGAGGATCTTTCCGAAGGCGGAACGAAAACGAAGGTGATAAGGCCTGACGGCACCGAGCAATGGATCATGATCAACGCCTTTATTAACCCGAATCCATATAAGGAAGAGGGGTTTGTCTATAAAGATCCGATGATGAAATATTATTCCGAAGGGAAAAGCGTATCTAAGCAGGGGATGGTGCTGTCAGAGGATAATGGGAATGTGGACTTTTCTGCGCTGAAACAGGCGGGGATTGATTTTGTCATGATCCGATGTGGCAGCCGTGGTTATGAGACCGGAACCATCCGCGGAGATAAGACATTTACGGATCAGCTGCAGGGCGCGGCAGATGCAGGACTGCAGGCGGGCGTCTATTTTGAATCGGCTGCAGTTACCATGGAAGAGGCCCAGGAAGAGGCACTGTTTGTGCTGCGATCCCTTGCGGGACTGGAACCTTCCACAGGCGGCGCTTTATATACCGCAAATGGAAATGAAAATCAGGATGTCACCGGTGCTGCCGGGGTGACAGGCGGTAACGGCCAGGATGCAAATACAGCCGGCCAAAACAGTCAGGCCGCAGGCACTACGGAAAACAGTGGTGATGGCGCGAATGGTCAGAATGCAGATATCGTGGACGGTGTTGTAGTGGAACAGATCGGCGGCAATGGTCAGGATAATGCGCAGAAAACGCCGGAAGTCAATCTGAATCAGACCCCGGATCAGAACACTGCGTTAAATCCTTCTTTGCAGCTCCAGCCGGACGGAAGCATTCCTGCCATATTACTTGAAAAAAACAATAAAGTGACTTATCCCATCGCCATCAAGATCGGACAGGGCGGAAACCGGACGGCCAGAACCGACAATATGCCAAAGAGCGTGCTTTCCCAGGCTGCAAATGCTTTTACACAGGTGCTCGGTAAAGCCGGTTACGAACCTTTTGTCTGGGGGAATAAATACTGGCTTTTGCGGCGTCTTGACCTGACGCAGCTGACAAGAGGGACGGAAGTCATCTTGGAGCAGGCGGAACCGGTGCCGGATTACCCTTATGAGTTTTCTTTGTGGCAATACAAATCAGACGCCCAGATTAACGGGCTGAAGGGTGAACAGCAGATGATCATGAGTTTTTCGGATTACAGTGCCAGATAGTCAGTGATGGTCCGGGGAATCTGAATGCTGTCGTAGATTTCGGCATATTCGCCGGCAGATACGTTTTCAAGATAGTTGATGGGAAAGTTTTTATCAAAGCCCATGCCTTTGCAGATATCCACGGCCTTGTTGTAGGCGATGGCGGCAACCTGGGGAGAATCAAAAAGGCCGATACGGAAGTTGCCGTTTAAGTGGATACGGGCAAGATACCTGTACTGACCAAAGGTGCCTTCGCGGATCACGCCATAGTAGGGATTGATGATCTCGATATTGCTGTAGCGAAAGTCCTTATCATCGCCGTTGACAAAACGGTAGTCCCGGTCTTTGACCGCAAAAGGACGGATCCCGTAACGGCCGGTGATGGTTACCTGCATGCCGTAGTCAGCAACGAACAGATGCCCGCCGCGACGCATGATCTTCCGGGTGGCATAGTAGAACAGATCTTCCTTGTCAAAGGTCAGGAATTCGGATTCTGACAGATAATAGTGAAAAAACCTGCGGTAAACATAGATGGGCTGGGCGATATACATGCCGTTATCCCGCAGATTGCAAAGCAGGATGATCTTGCCGTAGGGCAGAACGGCGGCTTTTTTGCTGGTAAGAACATCCGGAAAAGGCCAGGCAGTTTTATCATGCAAAATGGCGCTGCCCATAAGATAAGCCTCGTGCGCTTTTTTCTGCGAGGTGTAACTTCCCAGCGAGATATGCCGGCCCCCTGCTGTCAGTGAGGCGCGGTAAGATCGCTGCCCATTCTTTTTTTGAGTGGTATAAACGCCTTTCATAGCGGCCCGGCTCCTTTGGCATTGCTTGACAAATACCGCGATTATGGTTATGATATGCTAACTATAAAAACGATATTGTAGATATATATATAACAAATAAGAGAGGAAAAGGCAATGGAAATCATGTACAAAAGCACCCGCTCGGATGCAGCAAAGATCAGTGCATCGCAGGCTATTTTGAAAGGACTTTCACCGGACGGCGGACTCTTCGTTCCTGAGAAGATCCCTGCCCTGGAAAAGAGTCTTTCTGAGCTTTCAAAAATGAGTTATCAGGAAACTGCATACGAAGTTATGAAACTCTATCTGACAGACTTTACAGAGGAAGAACTGAAAGGGTGCATCAAAAATGCGTATGATGAAAAATTCGATACGAAGGTGATCGCGCCCTTAAGGAAAGCGGGCGGCGCCTATTATCTGGAATTGTTCCATGGCGCGACCATTGCTTTTAAGGATATGGCGCTTTCCATTCTGCCTCATCTGATGACGGTCAGCGCGAAAAAGAACGGCGTGAAAAATGAGATCGTGATCTTAACGGCTACCAGCGGTGATACCGGTAAGGCAGCATTGGCTGGTTTTGCAGATGTACCGGGAACCAGGATCTGTGTTTTTTATCCCAAGGGCGGCGTGTCTGCGGTGCAGGAAAAACAGATGGTGACCCAGACCGGTGAAAATACCCATGTGATCGGCATTCACGGGAATTTCGATGATGCCCAGACCGGCGTGAAGAACATCTTCGGTGACAAGGAACTGGCTGCGAAGATGGACGAAGCAGGCTTTCAGTTTTCTTCCGCAAACTCCATCAATATCGGCCGCTTAGTGCCGCAGATCGTTTATTATGTGTATGCCTACGGACAGCTCCTTTCCAAGGGCGAGATCGCAGAAGGCGAGAAGATCAATGTCTGCGTTCCCACCGGAAACTTCGGCAATATCCTGGCAGCATATTATGCAAAACTGATGGGTCTGCCCATCGGAAAGCTGCTTTGTGCATCCAATGAAAACAAGGTGCTCTATGATTTCTTCGGAACCGGCGTTTATGACAGGAACCGTGAATTTATCCTGACCAGTTCGCCTTCCATGGATATTCTGATCTCTTCCAATCTGGAGAGGTTGATCTACAGGGCAACGGGTGAGGATCAGGCAGCCTGTGCAGGGCTGATGAAATCTCTTTCCGAAAACGGAAAGTATGAAGTGACTGAGGAAATGAAAAATGCCCTTGCTGATTTCTGCGGTCTGACCGCAAGTGAGGCAGAGTGCTTTGCAAAGATCCGTTCCCTGTATGAGGCGGAAGGATATGTGATCGATACCCATACGGCTGTGGCTGCGGCATCCTTGGATAAGTATGTGGAGCTGACCGGCGATAAGACTAAGACTGTCATCGCATCCACGGCAAGCCCCTATAAATTCTGCCGCGCAGTCATGACTGCCATTGATGAGTCTAATGCGGAAAAAGAAGATTTTGCGCTGATCGATGATATGGAAAGGATCAGCGGCGTGGCGATCCCGCCTGCCATTGAGCAGATCAGGACAGCGCCGGTACGCCATAATACGCAGTGCGATAAAACAAAAATGCAACAGGCTGTCTGCGATTGGCTTGGCGTATAAGATCCGGGATAAAAATTTCTTTTCAAATAAGGCGTGATTTGATATAATATATTGATAGTTTTTGGATGATATTTTTTGAACATATTTTGGTGTAAATAGCTTTCAGAAAATCTGAGTCAAAAATTTGATGTTGGAGGAAGAACAGATGGAAACGAACAACTTGGAGGTGCAGGGCAATTCCGAGATCGATGTGATCGGCAGCGTACAGATCGCTGATGATGTGGTAGCTATGATCGGAGCGCTTGCAGCCAGTGAGGTTGAAGGCGTAACCCTGACGCAGACAGGAACTGCCGGGGAAGGAATGGGAAAACAGACGGCAAGAAAAATGCTGAAGAACGTGAAAGTTGATGTGGCAGGCCAGATGGTATCCGTAGTCCTGTCTATCTGCATTGATTATGGCTATCAGATCCCCCAGACCTGCGCAAGCGTGCAGAATAAAGTAAAATCCGCCATTGAGACCATGACGGGCCTGACAGTAACAGACGTTAATGTTCGTGTTGCAAAGGTGCAGATGCAATGAGTCGGCGCGGACTGAGGGAAAAAACTTTTCGGCTGTTGTTCCGGATGGAGTTCCATGATGAAGAGGAATTTCTGGACCAGAAGGACCTGTTTTTCGGAGATGAGGAACAGCTGGAGATGACAGAGGAGGACGTCTCCTTTGTCATGGATATATGCGACAAGATTACTGAAAAACTGCCGCAGATCGATGAGCGTATTTCGGAAAAGACCACAGGCTGGAGTATTGAAAGGATCGGAAAAGCGGAACTGGCGATCCTGAGGCTTGCTGTGTATGAGATCATGTTTGATGACAGTATCCCGACTTCGGTTACCATTAACGAAGCGGTGGAGCTTGCGAAGAAATACGGTTCGAACGATACATCTTCTTTCGTGAACGGTGTTCTCGCAAAATTTGTGTAGACTGATATGGCTCAAAACATAAATATATATTCAGTGACTGATATCACAGCCTACATAAAGCGGCTGATCGCAAATGACTTTATGTGCAGCGCTGTTTCCGTGGAAGGGGAGCTGAGCAATGTAAAATACCATAGCTCAGGTCATATTTATTTTACCCTGAAGGACACGGGAGCAGCGCTTTCTTGTGTTATGTTTTCATCCAGTGCCAAAGGTCTATCCTTCCGGCTGAAGGATGGGGACAAGATCATCGTTTCCGGCAGGATCGATGTGTATGAACAGCAGGGAAAATACCAGCTTTATGTCAGGACGGCAAGGCAGGCAGGGCTTGGGGAGCTTTATGCAGAGTATGAACGCATCAAGGCAGAACTTGAGGCCATGGGGATGTTTGACGCGACCTATAAACGAAAGGTGCCGCGTCTTGTCAAAACCCTGGGCGTGGTGACATCGGAAACCGGCGCTGTCCGCAGGGATATTGAGAATGTAACCAGAAGGCGGAATCCTTATGTGCAGATCCTGCTGTATCCCGTACAGGTACAGGGGGATGGTGCAAAGGAAAGCATAGCAAACGGCCTTCGTGCCATTGCAGCCTATCATCCCGACGTGATCATCGTAGGAAGGGGCGGCGGCAGTATGGAGGACCTCTGGGCTTTTAATTCCATAGAAGTTGCCCAGGCGGTTTTTGAAAGCCAGATTCCCGTGATCTCGGCTGTGGGTCATGAAACCGATACCACCATCTGCGATTATGTGGCAGACCTTCGGGCGCCTACGCCGTCGGCTGCAGCTGAGCTGGCCGTAGCAGATGTATTTGCGCTGGAGGATGAGATCGCTCATAAAAAAGAGCTTTTGCTGAAGTTTATAACCGGCAGGATCAGAACCGAAAGGCTTAGGATCGACAGGGCAAGGGCAAAGGTGGAAAACGGATCGCCGAGAAACCGGATCAGCCTTCGCAGGCAGCAGATCCAAAGTACCCGGAAAGAACTGCAAAGACTGATGAGTGACAAGATCAGCATCGTTCGCAGGGAAGTTTCTGATAACAACGCGGCAATGCAGTATTATTTCGACGATAAGCTGGATCAGACGAGGTCAAAGATCATGACCGCAGAAGATATGCTGACGGATGGCATGCAAAGAAGACTTCAGGATGCAAGGCATCATCTGCAGCTTGCTGCCCGGGGGCTGGATCAGTTATCACCGCTGAAAAAACTTGGCGGCGGTTATGCTTACGTTGGCCTTGAAGACGGCGGCCACGCCAAGAGCGTAAAGCAGATCGAGGTGGGACAGAGCTTGTCATTGCAATTTGCAGACGGAAGCGCGAAGGCGCGAGTTGAAGATGTTACGATACGTGAGAACTGACAATGGACAAAACGACTTCCACCACAGTGAAAACTGTTGCCGAAAGCGACTGCTGAGGGGCATAGAAATACCGAAACGTAAAAGATAGAGGAGCACAAACCATGGCGAAAAAAACCGCTACACAGGAACCGGCAGAGCAGAGCGCAAATTTTGAAGAGCAGATGGAATTGCTGGACGAATTGGTAGAGAAGATGCAGGATCCGGACACAACGCTGGCAGAGTCCTTTGAGAGTTATAAACAGGGCATGAACCTGGTACAGAGCTTAAACGGCATGATCGACCGGATGGAAAAAGAGGTTATCGTGCTTTCTGGTACAGACGAAGAGGCTGATGACGAGGAATGATAATGGGTGAATTTGAAGCGATCGTTTCCGAAAAAGCAAAAGAGGCGCAGGCGCGAATCCTGCCGTTCCTTCTGGCTGAAGAAGGCGTTCAGAAGACCGTGTTTTCCGCTATGCGCTATGCAGTTGGTTCCGGCGGGAAAAGAATCCGCCCGATTCTGATGCGGGAGGCATTTTTGCTGTTTACAGAAGAAACAAAAGGATCCGTGAGAGCAGATATGCTGCACGCTTTTATGGCAGCGCTGGAAATGATCCATACATCTTCCCTGATCCATGATGATCTGCCGGAAATGGATAATGACGACCTTCGCCGAGGCAGACCCACCTGCCATAAAGTATACGGAGAGGCTATGGCGCTCCTGGCGGGAGACGGACTGTTGAACCTGGCATTTGAGACAACGGCGCAGGCGATGCAGAGGGCCGCTGAGAGTATGGCAGCTGATGGTAACATATGGGATATGAGGACGCAGGTTTCCGATGCTGATCCAATGATGCTCCGCAAGGTCGCGCAGGCGAATAAGATCCTGGCGGAAAAAGCAGGCACGAAGGGAATGCTCGGCGGGCAGGTGGCTGATGTGGAGGGTGAAAAAAAGCCTGAACTGACCATGGAGAATATCCTTTTTATCCATGAGAAAAAAACGGCGGCACTTTTGCAGGCGGCATTGATGATCGGCGGATGTTTAGGCGGCGCTTCGCCTGATGAAGTGGAAAGACTGGAAAGGGCAGGATATGATATCGGCCTGGCATTTCAGATCCGGGATGATATCCTTGATGTGATAGGTGATCAGGAAACTTTTGGAAAACCCATTGGCTCAGATGCAAAGAATGAGAAAAATACCTATGTTTCCCTGATTGGAGTAGAAAAGGCGGAGGAAGAAGTGATCCGTCTGTCTGATGAGGCAAAAGCTGAATTGGCGGCTCTTCCCGGGAATCATGATTTTTTGGAAAACCTGATCGACTGGATGACAGTCAGGGTAAAATAGCTGATCGTATTGCGATGAGAAACAACGTAATCTGACTTGAAATACCAATTACTATTCAATGAAAAAGGTGATCGGATATGATCTTAGACCAGATACAAAAAGAGAATGACATTAAAAAGATCCCCCACCAGGAGCTGGATCTGCTGGCAGCAGAGATCCGCGAATTCCTGATCGAAAAGATCAGCAAAAACGGCGGGCATTTGGGCGCGAACTTAGGTGCTGTGGAACTGACCATGGCCCTGCATTTAAGCCTGAATCTGCCGGAGGATAAGATCATTTGGGATGTGGGGCATCAAAGCTATATCCATAAGCTCTTAACCGGCAGGCGTGAAGGATTTGAATCCCTTCGCCAGTATGGCGGCATGAGCGGTTTTCCGAAACGGAAGGAAAGCCCCTGTGACTGTTTCGATACAGGTCACAGCACCACATCGATCTCGGCAGGACTTGGCCTTGTCTGCGCAAGGGATCTGATCGGCAAACAGCAGACCATCGTTTCCGTTATCGGAGACGGTTCCCTGACCGGCGGCATGGCTTACGAAGCGCTGAATAATGCAGCGCAGCTGGAGACGAATTTTATCATCATCCTGAATGATAACAATATGTCCATCTCAGAGAATGTGGGAGGCGTGTCCAATTACTTAAACTCCATCCGTACAGATTCCAAGTACCTGGATCTGAAGGACAGTATCTATTACCGCCTCATCGATAATGAGAAATATGGCGCGCCCCTTGCCAGAATGATCCAGCGTACCAAGAACGGTATCAAGCAGCTGGTCATTCCGGGGATGCTGTTTGAAAATATGGGCATCACTTATTTGGGCCCTGTGGATGGTCATGATATCGATGCAACTTATAAAGCCATCCGGGATGCAAAGCGTGTGAAGGGTGCCGTGATCGTCCATGTCTGCACCCAGAAGGGAAAAGGTTATCCGCCGGCGGAACGTCATCCTGCCAGATTCCACGGCGCAGTGCCTTTTGATATTCAGACAGGACTTCCATCCAAACCCCAGAGCAAAGCAAACTGGACCGATGTGTTCGGCACTGTGATCAATAAACTTGGCGAGCGGGATGAAAGGGTGGTTGCCATTACGGCTGCCATGCCGGACGGAACAGGGCTTAAGCGGTTTAAGAACCGTTTTCCTGAGAGGTTTTTTGATGTGGGAATTGCGGAAGAGCATGCAGTCACTTTTGCTGCGGGACTCGCTGCGGGAGGCCTTCGTCCTGTTGTTGCAGTTTATTCCTCCTTCCTGCAAAGAGGCTTTGACCAGATCATCCATGATGTGTGTCTGCAGGAACTGCCGGTTACATTTGCTGTGGATCGTGCAGGACTTGTGGGCGCGGACGGTGAAACACATCAGGGCATTTTTGATATTTCTTATCTTTCCATGATACCGGGTATGACGGTGATGAGTCCGAAAAATAAATGGGAGCTGTCTGATATGCTGAAATTTGCTGTCGGCTGCGGACAGCCTGTTGCCATCCGGTATCCAAGGGGCGAAGCTTATGACAAAATGAAGGAGCATCGTCAGCCTATCGAGATCGGCAAAGCAGAATGGATCCGAAGGGACGGATTTATGACGGATGCTGATAAGGAAAACAAAGCCGGCAAAACCAGTGAAAAGAGTAAGCGTGAAAACGACAAAAAGCAAGATGAGGATCTTCATATCGCACTCCTTGCGTTTGGCAGCATGGTAGAGACTGCTGAGCAGGTGAGGACGCTTTTAGAGGAAAAGGGGATCACGCAGGTATCTTTGTTAAACCTCCGCTTTGCAAAGCCTTTGGATGAAAACGCAGTCATTGAGGCAGGACAGGGACATGACCTGGTGGTTACGATGGAAGAGAACGTCTTTGAGGGCGGTATCGGACAGCGGATCCTGGATCTGATGACAGAGGAAGGGAGCAAAGCAAAAGTCCTTCCCATTGCGCTGCCGGATGCATACGTGGAACATGGCAGTGCAGCGATCCTGAAAAAAGAACTGGGGATCGATGCCGAAAGCATTTTTGATAAGATCATGGAAACGGCTGGTGCACTATGAAAGAGCGGCTCGATGTGCTTTTGGTAAAGGGCGGTCATGCGCCTTCCAGGGAAAAAGCAAAAGCGATTTTGATGGCGGGCATCGTCTATGTGAACGGTCAGAAAGAAGATAAACCCGGCGCCACCTTTGATCCCGAAAAGATTCAGATCGAGGTACGTGGGAAAACCCTTCCATATGTAAGCCGCGGCGGACTGAAACTGGAAAAAGCCATTGCGGTATTTAATATCGATGTTCAGGGTCTAATCTGCTTGGATATCGGTGCATCCACCGGCGGTTTTACGGACTGTATGCTGCAAAACGGCGCGGCTAAGGTATATTCAGTGGATGTGGGATACGGACAGCTGGATTATAAACTCCGCAATGACCCAAGAGTTGTCTGCATGGAAAAGACGAATTTCAGATACATGGAGGAAGGCAGCCTGCCGGAAAAAGTATCCTTCGCGGCAAGCGACGTATCCTTTATCTCGCTGACAAAAATGTTAGCGCCCGCTTACTCTCTTTTGTCAGATGACGGACAGATGGCGGCACTGATCAAGCCGCAGTTTGAAGCAGGCCGTGAAAAGGTTGGCAAGAAGGGCGTGGTCACGGATCCGAAGGTCCATTTGGAAGTGATCGAAAAGGTCTGTCTTTTTGCCCAGGAGATCGGTTTTACCATAGCAGGGCTGGATTTTTCGCCCATCAAAGGACCGGAAGGCAATATCGAGTTTTTGTTATACCTGAAAAAGGATCCTGACATGCTAAGGGATTTGAAGCATGATGAAGATCCGGAGCCGCAAAATGATCCGGGTGCCGGGAGGGAAAGTAAGCAATTGCTAACAGAAGAGGAAATACGAAATATGGCGCAGGCTGTTGTGGAAAAAGCCGGGGCGCTTTTGGGGGAAAAGTAAGTGAATTCATTTTTTATCATTACCAATTCGGTTAAAGATCCGAAGCAGGAAGTGACACAGCATATTGTTTCTTATCTGACAGATCGGGGAGCAAAGGCAAATTATATGATGCGCGATGAACTGACCGTTGCTGACAGACAGCATGCAGTCAGGGAGCCGCTTGATGTGCCAAAGGATACTCAGTGCATCCTGGTGCTGGGCGGAGACGGAACGCTTTTGCAGGCGGCAAGGGATACCTTAGGTCTTGGTATACCGCTTCTTGGCGTGAACCTTGGAACCCTTGGATTTTTGGCTGAAATCGAGAAAAATGACATTGATCAGGCGCTGGATAAACTTCTTGCCGATGATTTTACATCCGAGGAGAGAATGCTGCTTTCGGGCAGTATCGTCAGGGATGGGGAAAAGATCTATGACGGCCATGCGCTGAATGATATCGTAGTGGGACGCAGCGGCCATCTGATGGTATTGCCGGTACAGCTCATGGTGAACGGACAGCAACTGGTATCTTACCTTGCTGACGGTATGATCGTATCCACGCCTACCGGCTCCACAGCTTATAACCTGTCGGCAGGCGGTCCGATCGTAAGTCCGGCAGCCAGACTTATGGTGGTGACGCCGATCTGCCCCCATACCCTCAATACCAGAAGTGTGATCCTTTCGCCGGAGGATCAGGTAGAGATTCTGCTGGGAGATTCCAAAGACGGACAGGATACGGTCAAAGGCGAGGTATACTTTGACGGCGGCCTGCCGGTCATCGTTTCAAAGACTGACAGGATCGTGATCAGACAGTCATCACTGTCTGTGACATTGATACGGCTCAATTCCGAGAGCTTTTTGAAACAGCTTCATAACCGGTTAAAGCAGTGATCCGGGTAGTGGGAAAAAGGTAAAAGACCAAATTCGGAGATTGTATAACTGTTAAGTAGATGGGGATTGAAAAAGATATGGCGGAAAACAGCAACAGCGAAAAAAGAAGACAGGCGATCATGCAGCTGATCCGGGATCATGAGATCGAAACCCAGGAAGAACTGACAGAACATCTGAAACAGCAGGGATTTGACACCACCCAGGCTACGGTATCGAGAGATATTCGTTTTCTTGGCCTTTCAAAAGTGCCTGCAACAGGCGGCAGGAAGATTTATGCACTGCC
>JAFZNL010000006.1 GCA_017550925.1 Lachnospiraceae bacterium
CAAAAGCTTAAGGAAATCCCTTCCTTTTAAATCGATGCTCATGTCTGCTCCTCCATTCGTCTAATCAACCCTGAAACGGGTTTATCGGAAACATTTCCATTTTGCCACATCCGGCTGTTATATGCAAGAAAATAGGGGAATTGCCGCAAAGCAATTCCCCTGTTATGATCAGTTATCCTCTCAGGACTTTACAACCTCCTTGAAGGTGGTTGCCAGGGATGCGATACCCTGAAGATCGGAAGGAACGATGATCTTGGTTGCCTGACCGTTGGCCATCTTGCCAAAGGCCTCAAGGCTCTTGATCTGCAGTACTGCTTCGTCAGCGCCTGCTTCCTTGATCATGCGAATACCGTCTGCATTAGCCTGCTGAACCTTCATGATGGCTTCTGCCTGACCTTCTGCCTCGCGGATCATCTTTTCCTTCTGCGCTTCTGCTCTCAGGATTGCGGACTGTTTCTCAGCCTCTGCTTCCAGGATCGCGGATTCTTTCTTACCTTCTGCAACAAGGATGGTGGATTTTTTCTCACCCTCTGCACGAAGGATGGCTTCACGACGTTCACGCTCTGCCTTCATCTGTTTCTCCATGGCATCCTGGATAGCTGCGGGAGGAATGATGTTCTTCAGCTCCACACGGTTTACTTTGATACCCCAGGGATCGGTTGCCAGATCCAGGGTGGTGCTCATCTTGGCATTAATGACTTCGCGGCTGGTCAGGGTCTGGTCAAGTTCCATCTCACCGATGACATTACGAAGCGTAGTAGCTGTCAGGTTTTCAATTGCCATGATGGGGTTTTCAACACCGTATGCATACAGCTTCGGATCTGTGATCTGATAAAATACGATGGTATCGATACGCATCGTAACGTTATCCTTGGTGATCACGGCCTGGGGAGCGAAATCAGCTACCTGCTCTTTTAACAGCACCTTCTTGGCTACGCGGTCGATGATGGGCATCTTGAAATGCATTCCAACCCCCCATGTTCCCTGATATGCACCAAGGCGCTCAATAACATAGGCATGTGCCTGGGGCACGATCTTGATGCAGTTGATCATGATCCATGCGATAACCGCCAATAAAATCAGTACAAAAATCAATCCTTCCATTTTTTCACCCTCCTAGTTGATAATATGTTTTATGTTTCGTTTGATCCTTATTTGTTTCTTTCGCCTGATCGTTTTGACTTGTGATTGCGGTCAATCGGCTACAGAACCTGTTTCTTCAACGATCAGTTTTACGCCCTCGATCGCCCGAACCACCACAACGGCTCCGACTGCGATCTTGGCATGTTCATTTGCTGCACGGGCAGACCACTCTTTTCCGCCGATCAGCACTCTGCCGAGATTTTCGATGTTGTTGATATCAGCAACCACAATGCCCTCTTTTCCCACCAGGGCATCTGAATTGGTCTGAACACGTTCTTTGTTGAAGTACTTGACCGCAATGGGTCTTGTAAAAAACAAAAGCAAAAATGAAACCACCAGAAATGCTGCAATCTGCACTGCGACCGGCAGGTTCAAAAGTGACAGGATGAACGCCACCGCTGCGCCCCCGGTGAACCAGATCGTCGTCAACCCCATAGTTGCAATCTCGATCACCAGCGTTATGATCAATATCAAGATCCATATTCCGGTCATGGAACCGGTTAATCCGGACATACAATCGCCTCCTTTGCATTTATCAGTATCAATAAAAATACATATTCTATCATACCGCATTTGCATACAAAAAACAAGACTGCGCTTTTCGGCGCAGTCCGTTTTTATAACCCATAACCCCCGTTAGTCAGAAAGCAAATTGATGGATTTATTTTTTCTTTAATTTCACCGTGTTCGGCATGCCGCCTTTCTTTAGCATCTGCCGGAAAGCCGTCAGTTTCTTACCCTTCAGGGACTTCGGATAGTAGACCGTGGCATTTTTATTGATGTTCGCAAAGGCTTTCTTACCGACTTTTGCCTTGGTCAGTTTCGTGGTCTTGAAGGTGATGGACTTCAGTTTCTTATCCCCGTAAAAGGCGTTCTTGCCGATCTTGCTGACGTTTTTGCCGATGATGATGGATTTCAGTTTCGAACAGTTCTTGAACGCGCCTGCTCCGATGGTCTCCATGGCTGTACCCGACACCTTGACGGTTGTCAGATTCTTGCAGCCGGCAAAAGCATTCGTCCCGACATTCTTCACATTCTTACCGATGGTGATGGTCTTGACTTTTTTGTTATTTTCAAAAGCCTTAGGCGCTACTTCCGTGACCTGTGCCTTCGTACCGTCAGAGAGTACAACCGTTGCCGGGATCTCGACCTTGGTCGCCTTCTCGGCTTTACCCTCAGCATCCGTGTAGGTAACCGTAAGCATTTCTTTGCCACTAGCATCTTCGGTCTTGCCGGTCACTTCGTATTCGGCTGTGCCATCCTGGGCCTTAACTTCCGACCCCACAGGATTTGTCGCCAGGGGATCCGCTTGCTTATCGCCGGTCTGACCGCTGCCGGAAGGCGTCAGTTTTGCAATGGCTTCGGTCTTTTGGTATTTGCATACCTGACAGGTATAGGTTTTTACGCCTTCCGCCGCCTCTGTGGCAGCCTTTGTGATCACGCCGCCGTCAAAACTATGTGCTGCCTTGCCGCTTACCTCGCTGCAGCCCGCGCCCGTGCATGCGTGCCAGTGACTTGTCGCATCATGCGTCCATGACGATGCAAAACTGTGGGCATGAGCCTGTCCTGTTGGTCCCTTTACAAGGAAGGGATATTCTTTGTCGCTTCCGTTAATGACAGTGCAACCGCTGCCTACCTTGTACCCATATACAGTGCCTGCTGCCCTATCTCCCAGCGAAAACTCGCCGCCTGTGATGACAGCCGTATGGACATCCACCGGTTTCGTGTTCCCGCCTGCCTGTAGTTTACCGCCGGACATGGTCAGCCTGTCATATACATACAATCCATACGATGTTGCTCCGCTTTCGCCCATAAGGATCAGCTTACCGGCAGATATGGTAACGCTTCCGCCGCTTCCGTTATCTGACGGAACCACAAGCATACCGCTGCTCATGGCAATGTCTCCGCTGCTTTCGCTTTGTATCAGGGTTCCGCCCTGCGCCACAATTTCAGTTCCTTCAAAACTGATGACCGGACCGCTGCAGGCAATTCCCACAGTCTGCAACGGCGCCGTACCGGCAAATGCAGTCAGACTGCCGCCGGAGAATTTCCCATAACCTGACACCTTGATGCCAAAAGAGGTCCCGGCATCCGCTGCCACAGCCATCACAGTTCCGCCCGTGACAGTAAAATTGCCGTTCTGGTTATCGTGAGTGATGCCATAGCTGACACCCTTTGCGGTTTTTCCACCCATTGCATTCACTTCGCCGCCACTGATCAGGATATCCGACCTTGCAAACAGGCCCACACTGTTACCACTGCTTTCCTGCAATACATCTCCGGCAGCCGCCTGAACAGTTCCATTATTTATGTAGATGCCGGAGTCAGAATACAAGCCCCATGTCTGGGTGCCTTCTGCTCCTCCCACATCCAGAGTCCCGCCATTGACCGTCACATTGCCTGTAGCGTACAGACCCATGTTCTGATATACGGACGGGGCGCTGATTGTCTGCAGGATTCCCCCTTCCATCGTAAGATTTCCACAGACTCTGAGGGGTGATACAGCGCAGCCATCCACTGTCGCTGCCGCACCTTCTATATGTATATTTCCGTCATTTAGCAAAAAGTCCTTTTCAATATACGCAGCATAGTTGCTTTTTTTGCTGGTACCTGACTGTATGGTTAAAACTCCGCCATCCATGATATAATCTGCAGCGCAGTTTAATGGCGTAGCCATATAGGAAGAAGTTTCATTGCTGCCGCTCTGCAATTTCAGCGTGCCGTTCTTTTGCAGGATATTGCCCGAAGTTTCAGAGATTCCGTATTTCGGCGATGTTGTGGAGATCAGTTTTACTTCTTCCCCGCCCACGGTATCCGGCGATGTGATGGCCAAAGTTCCTGTTCCGTCGATCACCAGCTCATCCGCCCTGATGCCATAGACGGCATAGGTTCCTGCCTGCGCAGTCCGCATCTCGCTGTTTCCCTTCAGGGTCAGATACAGTTTTTTGGAATAGGCGTCGATCACAATATCGAGATTTTTGTTATCCGTGCTGAGAAGACTGCTTCTGTCAAGGAATACGTTATCCAGGACAAGATGGATCTCGCTGTTGTCACTGAGAGCCCCATAGGATACCGAATAGTTTGTGACCGATCCATCTGCATATTCATTATCGGAAAGGGTCAGGGGCCGGTCTGTCTTGATCTCCAGATTCTTCCTTCCCGTATTTGCAATGGTCTTCCATTCGTAATCAGTTCCTGCAATCCCTCCGCTGACCTGTATGGGATAGATATCCACAACCTTATATAGGGTGTTTTCTCCCTCTTCAAAAGAGACAACCCTGAAGTCACCCTCAGCCGAAACGCCGTATACGGTATTATCATCCGTACTGCCGGTGGTATACACGCCGCCCCGGGGTTTTACATTTCCCGTGTTCTTGAAATATGCCGGCGCATCCAGATTGACAAGCCCGTCATATATGGTCACAGCCATAGTATTTGCGATGGCGCATTGCTCAGCTTTGATATCCGCCTTGCCGCCATACATGGTAAAGCTCATACATTCCATACCATTACTGTAATAGGAACTTTCGCTGTGATATCCCTGCGCCACGTCTGCCTTAATACTTCCCTCATTTTGCAGCGTTACATAATCATAATCGACGCCATTTCTGCTCCTTAATCCCGATAACGCTATATCTGTCACCTTGACTGAAAGATCCCCCCCATCAACCAACAGTTTCTGGGATGTTTCCTGCACGCCGACACCGACGCCGGTGCCTGCCGCTGTCACAGTCACATCGACCTGCGCTTCTACAGTCATTTGTTTTGCAAAAATGCCATAGACCTCATATCTGTAACTCTCACAGTTTTCCGGTATATCGGCGGCTGTCGCAAATCCACCGGCCACCGTCAGTTTGCCGCTGCCGTCCACTGTCAGTTCGCCGCCGATGCGCATGCCGTATGCAATGGCATACTGGGAATAATCGGATTCACCATACACCATATGGGAAGTCGTGATCGTAGTAAATTCCCCATCTGCCAGCCCTTCCTGAAGCTTATCGGCGCCTTTTACCGCGTTTTCCCCGATCAGATGCAGGGTGACATTTGTTCCATCATCACTAAACTGTCCTGCAGCAGTTACCATCCTGCTTCCGTTAAAGAGTGCTGCCGTTGACTCAGCGTCAGCTGCCGCCAGCGCGCTGCGGTCAATGGTTACATTCTCCAGCGTGATCTCAGCCGATGCCAGCTCTTCTCCTATTACGATCTGTGTGGCGCTCGTGGTTTTTCCCTGCTGCATGCCCAGGGTCACAGGCTGCTCCGTCAGGATCGACAGGATATCCTTCGTCTCATCATAAGAATAGCTGCCCTCTGCAAGCGCGCCGCCCCTGGTCGCTGCTATGGTAAGGCCGCTCTGAGCGATATCATAGACGATCCCTTTTACAACCGTGAGGGCTCTGGGCTCTGCAGCGGAGGGTTTAAAAACATCCTCTCCGGCATATGTTGCCGTGATCGTATAGCTTCCTTCCGTCAGCGCCTCTGCTTGCCCCCCCGTCAGGATCCACTTTGCCTTGCCATCTTCTCCGGTCTGAAGGGTTTCGCTCAGCACCGCCGCAGTCTGTCCGCTCTTTTTGATTGAAAATGTAACCTCAGCTCCGCCCAGGGGATCTGCGCCTGCTCCGGTGCCGCTTTGCAATGCAGCAGTCATGGAAATCGCCGTTCCCTCTTTGATCCCCAGCGTTCCGCTGCCGGTATCATAGGCACCCTCCACGGAAAGTGTCAGGGATGTCTCCGTACGCTGCGTGAAAGTCACGCTCACACTGGTATCGGCGGAAACACTGTCCAGTACCACTTTCCAGGTCCCGTCTGACTGTTTCACAGGATCTGCCGGCTGGCCGCCTATGGTAACGGCAACAGGCTCATACCCTTCTTCCGGGATCAGTGTTACCGCCGCCGGGCTGCCTTTTACAAGGGACAAAGCAGCGGGCGCTGCCTGGCCGCCTCCCGACGACGAAGTTGTCAGCATTACCGTCTGTGCCGGTTTTCCAAGGCTTTCCGTTGCCAGGTTCTCTGTGGGCATGCTGTATCCCAGGTCATCCACCTGATGGTTAACGTTCATCTGGCTTTCCGTCAGGTTAAAATAGTGAAAGTTCGGCGCCGTGCCGCCGTCATCCAATGTGGGATCACTGTAATAATACTTTCCGTCCAGCCTGACAAGAACCCAGGCGTGTCCGCCGGCTTCCTGTCCCGCCTGGGCCCAGCCCGGCACGTAGCTTGCCTGTATCCCTGCCCTTTGCAACAGATAGGTATAGGCTTTCGCATAACCGGCACAGACCGCCGTATTCTCCACCAATGCCGCATAGGCCGACTGATCCAGGTAGTTGATGTTATAAGACACCTTGCCGATCAGCACACAATAAAGGGTGTAGGATTTTTCGTAATCCGACATCTCATCCGTGATGGCCGCATCATAGATACACTGCTGCGCCGCTTTTTCAAAAGCCGCCTTTCTTGTTTTGAACGTGGTTTCCGAAATCGCGTTTTTCAGCGGCATATAGAATCCGGTGGATGATGGGGAGATCTCATTGCTCCACCACCAGAAAAATTCCGGATGATCATTGCAGATCGCATCTGCGATCATTTTGGACTCCATCATGGAAAAACCATAGTCCGCTCCATAACTGGCATTAAAGGCGCTACCGCCCTTCCATGCTTTGGCACACGCAAGGGCAGCATCATAAGCCTTCACATAATCTGCTCCGCCCTCCAGCTTTGCGAGGGCACTTCTTGCATAAGGATCCCCGAAGACAAAATCTCCGCTTTCACTTCCGGTCCAGACATCCAGCTGCTCCTCTGCTATACAGGCAACCTCCGGCCCGTTTTCTGCTGCCACTTCGGCAAATGCCGCCTGTGGTACCAGGGTGCATACAAGCGTTGCAGACAACACTGCAGAAAGCAGTTTGTGTATGATCTTTTTCTTCAGACATCCTTTTCTGAACATATTGTTTCCCCTTTATTTTGTCTTGAACTTGACGCTCTTCGGCATACCGCCTTTGTTTTTCAGCGCCTTTTTGAAGGTATTCTGTTGTTTCTTGGACAGGGTCTTCGGAATATAGACCGTTGCCTTCTTGTAAATATTCTTGAATGCACCCTTGCCGATCTTTGATTTTTTGATGGAGCCCTTAAACCGCAGAGTTTTCAGTTTCTTTGCGCCGTTGAATGCATTCTTGCCGATCTGTTTTACTTTCTTACCGAAGGTAATGCTGGTAAGCTTATTGCAGTTCTGGAAAGCTCCCTCTCCGATGACTTCGAGGGCATCTCCCTTAACGGTCACCTTGGTAACCTTCTTGCAGCCCTTGAATGCGTTTTTGCCGATGGTCCTGACATTCTTACCGATGACAACCGTGGTCACTTTGGTATTTTTCTCAAAAGCACCTTCTGCGATTTCGGTAACCACAGCCTTTTTACCGTTTCCGATATCAACCGTTGCAGGGATCTCTACCTTCTTTGCGGTTTCTGCCTTTCCCTCCGGCTCAGTGTATGCAACTGTCGGAACTTCCTGTCCTGTCGCATCCTTAACGGTTCCGGTCACTTCATAGGCTGCCGTTCCATCATTGGCCTGCACTTTTTCACCGACTTTCACAGCCTCCGTATCTTCTTTCGTCGTGCCTCCCTGGCTCGTACCTCCTTGTTGCGGGGTATCCGTACCGCTACTGCCACTGCCGCCATTGCCGCCGGCTGCCTCAGCAGGACCGGCAAAGACATACAGTCCCTTGTCATTTTTCGTAGATGTCACGCCGGTTCCGAGAGTAATATTCTTAAGACTGTATTCCTCAATAAGCGCCGTCAGAGATGCGCCCGTTTCAGCATTGATTGTCACCGCTCCCTCCGGTACAAACCCATCATACGCAGGTTCTCCATAGCCTCTGATATAGTTCGTACCCTTCAGCGTGATGGTGATCTTCTGTGCCAATATGCTTAAGTTTGCTTCGTCAAAGCCGTTCAGTGTCAGCGTCTTGGTAGAATCCTCATAACTGATGGAGGCTTTTTTCACAAAATCAGCCAGCGTATCATAGGAACCTGCTATCGCTACCGTCTTTCCTTCTACCCAATCCGTCCCGAATTTTCCATCCGTAGTCAGATAGAACCAGTTGGGCTCCTTCGCATTTCCGGAGCTTTGCTCCGTTACAAATACATCATAGAATGTCGTCATTTTATTCGTGTAAGGTGCATCCGAAATGGCCGTGATCCGAGCAGAGCCCTTGGCAATAGCGGTCACATTGCCATCAGCATCTACCGTTGCGACTGCCGGATTATCGGACTGATAGGTTACGCCTTTATAGAACACTTCCACATCCGGATTTTGCCGGTAAATGGGTTTCGCGGGATTTGCTGCGCTCTCCCCCGGCTTTAACTGAAGAACAGGTTTTTCAACTGAAAAACCGGTAGGCCAATAAACGGCTTTCACCTCAACAGGAATCTCTTTTGTAAAGGTGGCCGGCTGTCCGCCTGCGGCATCATAACCGGTTGCGCTCATGATGACCTTCGCCGTTCCGCTATCCTTATCAGCCGTCAATTCGATATAGTTCGTATTTGAGAAGGAGTAGGTGTTATAGGAAAAGACTTCCGCATCCGATTCCACCTTCCAGTCGATCACCGGCAGCGGGAATGCTTTCTCCGGAACAGTCACTGCATACAACCTCACCGACTGGGGATATTGCACCTGAGGCTCGCCGTTATAATACCGGTACAGCGTGATCTTTTCGATTGCGGCATCATCGTATACAGGTTTATCATCCTCATACACTTCGCTTCCGTTCTCATCAAGCTTTGCCTTCTTTACCGTAACATCCGTAACCGGACTTACCTTTGCTGCGCGGATCAGGATCGTATCCTCCAGCGGTTTTACCGGACGATCAGAATAGGCGTCCTCATAAGCTGTTCCGCCGTTACTTAGCACCGCATACTGGCTCATGTTTCCATATACAGTGGAAAGATCCGTTATCGTCGCAGGCATATCTCCTTCCCCTGCCTGGCTTCCCACGATATAGGATTCCGCGGGAAGAAGCGGGATACTGTTCCATGAAACCGTAGGCAGCTGGGAAGGAAGATACAGATCCACCAGTGATTCACAGTTGCCGCTGCCAAGTTTCTCTGCAAAAGTATTTTTGGAAAGTACTGCCGGACTCATCACAGATCCCGACAGATCCAGGACAACAAGCCTTTGCGCTTCAATATACAGACCATTATCGACTGCTGTGGCGCTTCCGTTCATCTTGATCTTCAATTCCGTACATTTCGGAAGGATAAAGCCCGGAAGTTCTCTTGCACTGCTGATATCCATTGCAACAGAAAAACTCTTCACAGATGCAAGGTCAAACATGCCCGCCATGTATACGACATTTCCGGTGTCCAATCCGAATACCAGGCTTTCCGCCTGATCCAGCTTGAACATTTGCGTCATGTCGGTAACTTTGGATGTATTAAAGTCACTGACATCCAGCGTCTTGACACTTGCCAGATCAAACATCTTTGCCATATTCGTTACATTGCCTGTATTCAGGGCTCTCACATCCAGCTGTGTCACCTTCGGCAGATAGAACATACTGCTCATGTTTTTCACATTTTGGGTATCAAAACCGGAAATATCCAGTGAAGTCGCCAGAGGAAGATAGAACATTCCCGACATATCCTCGACATTGTAGGTCACAAAACCGGACAGATCCAGGGTTTCCACACAAGGTCCGGGATATTCAAACGTAACCTTCGTGCTCATGCCTGATGCGGTTGTCCTGAAATAATAATCACCGAACATCTCCGCCATAGTCGTTACATTATTTGTATCAAGGGCATTCAGATTCACGATATCAGACAGACTCTGACACCCCTGGAAAAGTCCCGTCATATCGGTAACACCTATCGTTGCCATATCAGAAGGGAAGGTTACCTTTTCCAGTGCAAGGCACCGATAAAACATCCGTTTCATCTCTGTTACATTTGTAAAATCAAATCCACTCAGGTCAATCTCCGAAAAACCGGAATCCGCAAACATTTCTGTCATGTCTGTTGCATTTTCGGTCTTTAATCCGGCCACGTTTTCCCCGGTCAGGACCAGTTCATCCGTACCATCGATCGCAGTAATGCCAAACATCCTGGTCAGATTCGTTGCTGCGGAGGTATTAACGGATGACAACCCCTTCATTGACGTACCGGTTGCAAGATTTACATTAAACATATAGCTCATATCCGTTGCCGACGAAGTATCCAGCTTGCTGATATCAAAATCAGCCAGTCCAACAGTCTGCGACCTGAAATGGAACATATGGGACATATTTGTCACATTGGAACCGATGGTCCCGTCACCCACAAATGCAAAACTCTTCGTAATGGTGGAGGACAGCGGCAGAAAATCATCTGCCGAAGCAAGGTAATGAGGAGGCCCGGCCAGACCAACCCAGCCATGCCCATGGGAGCCTTCCCATCCCTGACCGAATTGATAACCTGTCAGGGTTCTGAATAAATATCTTGCATCACCAGGCAATGTCACGCCGGTGCTGACGGTAATATGCTCTGTCAATGCCGGGAAAACAGGAAAATATGTAACAACAGATTCCGAATCCTGGATATTCTCAAAGTTCTTACCGAGTCTTATTTTATATGTAATACCATCGTAGGGATCCGTCCAGCTGGCCGGGATATTCCAGTTTTCAATTTCATAATCCTCTTCTTCGAGTTCTTCCGGAATCGGAGATCTGCCGTAAATATCACTGATCACGCTGCTTTTCAGATGGCCATCGGCGATGGCAGTAGCCGCTGTCACGTAATCCTCAAGACCCTCATGGTAACCGGTCAGGGTAAGATAATTCACTTCCTGTCCGCCTTCCGTTTCCGTGCTTTTTTCATAATTGTAATAGTCCAGCGTAAAATTGTTATGTGCTTTCACACAACCATCCGTATAATACAGATGCCAATAGGGATCGTATTTGTAGCCATCGGAGTCCATGACACTCTGTGTCTTATCCGCCACAACCACTTCATCGCTATGATCGACCACAATGGCGATGGGGTGCTCCGGATTGATGCCTGCCAGAGTAATCGCTCCGCCATTTTGTCCGGTTGCAGCGGTCACCTGTGCCGATTCAGCCTTTTTTACTCTCTCGAAGTAGGTTACCTGTTTTCCCTCTTTGGTACTATAGGATTTTGATTCATACTCCCATACTTCGATCTTCGCCAATTCCTGCTGCGTGTATACACCGTCCGATAAACCGGCATTGATCGCCAGCTGATAGGTTGCCGTATCGGAAAAATCGATGGCATCAACCTGCTGGCCGCCTACAGTTGCGGTGTACTCCTGCAAGGGAACATCCCAGATGCCTGCCAGGATATAATGCTCACCGCCCTGAAACTTCACATTTAAGTCATGCCAAATGGCACTTGTAAATCTTGTATCCGAGATTTTCTCCTGCTCATCGCCCTCCGGCTCGCCTAACGACTTATATGAAGTATCAACTGTTACTTCATAAGCAGCAGCCGGCGCTGCAAATAGAGTCTTCGGCAGGAAAAACAGCAGCACTGCCGCCGTGAGCATCAGCCGGATGAATAACGGCCGATTCTTAAGCTGCCTTGTACTCAGCCCCGGATAAACCCCATTTTTACAATTTTTGCCTTTCCTCATATATTCCAACCTCCTTTTGAAATAGGTCTTAATATCGGCATTTTAACAAAACTATGCTATTTCATATAAGCCAACAACTGTCGCAACCGCATTTATATCATGTCGTATTTGCGACAGTGTCACCTATTATGTGAACAGCTGTATCGTCGAAATCGTTTGAACAAAGAATATACATCCCGATTCGTTTCAAAAACTCTCATTTTCTTGCAATCGCCCTGGTTTTATGCGATAATCCGAGCATAAAGACTATTATCGGCCGTTAAAGCGCCCTACAGTCTTTCATGCAAACGCAATATTGGCATACAATCTGTGATGACAGTCCTGTCACTGCACTGATATCGACAGATCAACACTGTCATTTCTTCGCGAAAGGATAAATAACAGGTTGTTTCTTCTATTCATTTTACATTCCTACTGTTATTCCATGAGCGCCAGCTATCTTCATGTCAGGTCACTTGTCATCCTGACCGGAGACCAGCCGGCTCTGCTCTATCGATATGATCTCCTGCCTTACGCAGCCGGTATGCTCCTGTTCGGACTATGGCACGGGCTGAAAAATGCTAAATCCGGGGATTCCCGGCAGGGCGGGCTTCACGGTCCGTCATATAGTTATGCAGCTGCCATCATTTCCCTTTTATGTTCGCCCCTGTATCTGATCACCAATTATACGGATTCCGATAAACTGTTTCTGGGAGCCGCCTTTCTTCTCATGATTTTCACCGGAGTTTTATGCGCTTATGTCTATTCCCACATGGCCCGGGCGCTCAAGGACAACCCGAAGATCTGCCTGCAGTTCTGCATCGCCAACAGCCTTGCCATTTTGCTGCAATACCTGTTACAAGCAACCGGTTCCAATGCACTGATTCCCTATACACAGATCCTGGCAGCCTTCGGGACCGCGGCGATCATTATCCGGCAGGCACAGTCCAGGTCCTCATCATCCGACCCCGCCAGCCATACAAATGAAAACGCCGGAAAAGCATCATTATTAAATCACAGTTTAATTCCTTTTGCAGTCTCTGTATTTGCAACAATCTGCATGGAATTGATCGGCAATTTCATGACCTCTTCCCTGCTTCTTGTCACAACCGACCAGGCTTTTATGTCCTATGCATATCCCAGACTTTTCATCATCGCCGGGTATCTGCTGGCAGGCTTTGCCGCCTACAAAGCCAATATGCGTTATTTGCCTGCTATCACCATGTGTGGCGTGCTGGTCGCTGTCCTGAATCCGATTTTGTTTTTCAGTGGCGCAAGCAGCGGCAGTCAGATTTTAAACATCTGTATCTTTTATGCATGCGCCGGCATCATCAACAGTTATCTGACCTTATCCTTCTGGAAGCTGTCTCACTCACCCGCCGGTTTCTTCCGCTGGGATACGCTGATCAGCGTAACCGGCAAAATCCTCGATGCACTGTTTTCGTGCATTTTTTCCTCACCTATGTTACAAACCCTGTCACTGCCAGTCATCATCGGTATAGAACTGGCTTTGATCATCCTAATGATGCTAATCTTTTCCTTTACCGGGCAATTCAGTTTCGCATCCCCCGCTGTCATGTATTCACGCTCACTCCCCAGCCCGAAAGAGTTCGGCATGCAATTCCATTTTACCGAAAAAGAACAGGAGGTCTTTTCTGCTGCCATAGCGCATAACGGAACCACCTCCGATCTGGCCAAGAGCCTCTACCTGTCTCGCAGCGTCCTCTACCGGCACTTAGGAAGCATCTGCAAAAAAACCGAGTGTGGGAATTTTGAAGAAGTGAAGAGAATGTATTATGAAACACCCGATGTTTCCCCAGTTTCAAACGCTTTGGCTGCGAAAGATCATTTGGATATCAGCACAGAAACCGAAGCCAATATCACTCCGAATACCAAAATGGATAGCAGCACAAAAATCGATACTGATGGCAATATGGATAGCCGTATGGACAGTAATCCAGAAGCCGGCACGGATATCAGCGCAGAGACCCTTCAGAAGCCTTCATTTGCCCTTCAATACGGCTTATCCGAACAGGAAAGCGAAACCCTGCAGCTTCTCATCAAAAACCCCGGTATGACCCAAAAAGAACTGGCTGCCATTCGCGGCGTTACGCTGCGTACCATGCAGCGGCATCTGGGTGGAATACGTCAAAAAACCGGTACATCGTCGCTGCCTGAGGTGATGGCGCTATACTATCGGTCATAGCGCATCAGTTCTCTCATTCATACCGTATTATTACACCATATCCCGGCATTGCCACATCAATACAAGACAAAAAACGCTACGGAAACTTCCGTAGCGTTCGTAATTTCTGTATTATTTGTAATCTGTCCTTGATCTATACCGGCCTGCTTCTTACCAGAAGGTGTGGTTTCCTATCGTAATACCGCTGCCGCCTCTGCCAAAGTGTGTAGCGCTGCCGACATTGGACTGACCGCTGATGGCTGCCTGTGCTGCCTGGATGCAGGATGATGAAGGTCCTGCTGCTACAACTGCAGCTACCTTACCGTTTGTTGCGGGCGGGAACTGGGAAGGCTGCGTAATAACTGCGCTGACGCTTCCGGGATAGGAGCCGCTCCGTACACGGTTCATAACAACTGCACCAACTGCAAGCTGTCCTTCATAGGACTCTCTGCCTGCCTCGCACTGGATCAGCGCTGCAAGAAGGGTTACATCAGAAGCACCTGCATCAACCGCGCCCTGATCAGTAGTTGTCGTTCCTTTAGATTTCTTTGATTTTTTAGACTTTGCAGCCTTTTCAGCAGCTTCTTTTTCTGCTTTGGCTCTCTCTTCTGCCTCGATCTGCTCTACAGTCTTGCCTGTCGGGATCGTAAAGGTCGTGGTAACAAACTCAGCGGATACATATCCGATCTCGCCGTTATATTTTACGCTGACCCAGTCACCAAGTTCTTCAACTGCTGTCAGTTCCTGTCCATTTGCTGCAAGATCGATCACTGCGGAATCAGTGCTCATCTCTCTGCGGATCTTAAGTGTATCAGTGGTCACGGTAGCGGTCAGTTTGCCTGCCTCTTTGGAAAGGTCTTCAGCCTCTTCACCAAACAGAAGGAATTCATCACTGGTCCAGCCTTCAACATCGCCACTGCGAAGCTTTGTCCAACCGTCTCTTCTCTCAAGGATCTCACCACCGCTGTTTGCAAGAAGCTTACCAACGACTTCGGAATCCTCACTGGGCTCTTTTCTTACATTTACGGAAAGCTCTACGTCTGCCATAACGATATCGCCCTGAACACCTGAGATATCGGACGCATCAATATCTGTTACAATATCTGTCAGGATCTCACCGTCTGCGGTGATCCCGTTACCATCAGCTGTGTTCGCGCTCACCCCTAAAATGCCTTCCACGCCGTCTGTGGAAATCTCTGCCGCTGCATCATCGTTCTTAGCTGTCTCTTCGGTCTCAGCCAAATTATCCGCAGGATCAAGAGTCTCTATATCGTTATCAGTAGAGATCTCAGCAAGATAAGACTGTACACCGGCACCAAAGGGATTTTCCTTTGTTTCCTCAGCGCTTTCATAGATTGATTCAGAAGACGCCGGTGAAAGCAGATTGCCTACACCTGCATGAAGTGATGTCTCTTCATCAGCAAGCGCAAAAACGCCACTGCCAAGTACCAATACGGATGCGGCAACGGTTGCGATCATGATTCTGTTTTTCTTCTGCTTAATCTGTCTCTTCATAATATATTGTAGTTATGTAACCTTTTCGCAATTTTTTACGCCATTTGTTACAAAGTTGTTACATTTCTTGTTGCCATATTAACAACTTTCGTTGATTTTGTCAAATTTTCAGGGGATTTTCTCGCGATTGTATACAAAAAAAGACAATTCAGAAAGAAAAAATGATAAAAAGGACGGATTTGTTACAGAATTTTATCCTTTAAGCTGTATCTTCTTAATTCATACATCAAAAGTGCACCGGACACCGCCGCATTCAGCGATTCCGTCTGTCCCTCCATGGTTATATGCACTCTCCCATCACAGATGGCTGCTGTTTCCGGTAAAATGCCGCTGCCCTCATTTCCGATGATGACCGCCGCTTTATCTGTATAATCCGTCTGATCATAACGCTGTGAACCGTCAAGGGTTGCTGCAAAAACTTTGACCCCGCTTTTCTGTAATGCCAGGATCACACTTTTGCAGTTATCCTCTCTTATATAAGGAAGACGAAAAACAGATCCCATGGTAGAACGGATGGTTTTCGGATTAAAAAGATCCGCGCAGTCTCCTGCCAGAAATACACCATCCATGCCTGCAGCCTCTGCCGTCCGAAGAAGGGTTCCCACGTTGCCGGGATCCTGCACATTTTCCAGAATCAGGTATCTTTGCGTTTTCTTATCATTAGAATTGCGCCTGTTTTTATTTGTATCTTCCATCTCTTGTGCGCCGGTACTTTCAATATCGCGCGTTTCCTTACAAATCTCATCCATGGACCAGGCCGGCTGCCTGACGATGGCCAGCGCTCCCTGAGGATGCTGGGTATCACACATCTTGGCAAACACCGGATCAGCTATGACCTCAAATACTGGAGCTGCCTGGGACTGCTCGCCATTCAATAACATGCGCTTTATTTCATCCGCTTCTGTGGTCCCTGCAAAGCTCTCCGAAAAATAGAGGGCGTGCAGAAGGTGCGGCGGCACTTCCCGGACGATCCGGATCCCTTCCACAACAAAAAGACCGCTTTCCCTGCGGGCGCGCCTTCGGGAAAGCAGTGAAATGACTTCTTTTATTTTCGGATTGGTGTGGGATGTGATCATAATTCTAATTTAACTGGACAGCGCGCGGCTGATCTCATATTCGTATTCATCGATATCTTTGTGCATAGCCAACGCTTCATCGATATCGAAATCCTGGAACTTGCCGTCTAAGTGACCGATGACACGGTTGGTCTTACCTTCGCACAGGATATCCGCTGCCATAGCACCCATGATGGATGCATAGAAACGATCCTTGCAGGTCGGGTTGCCGCCGCGCTGCATATAACCGAGAATAGTTGCCCTGGTCTCCATACCTGTAGCTGCTTCGATCCGCCTTGCCATGGAGGTAGAGTGACCGATGCCCTCTGCATTGATAATGATATGATGGGTCTTGCCCTTTTTCCGGTTGTCAATGATATTGTTTATGATTGCCTGTTCGTTATAATCGTATTTCTCAGGAAGCAGGATATCTTCCGCGCCGTTTGCCACACCGCACCAAAGTGCAATATATCCTGCATTTCGGCCCATAACCTCGATGATGGAGCAGCGCTCATGGGAAGATGAGGTATCGCGCACTTTATCAATGGCCTGCATTGCCGTATTGATAGCGGTATCAAAACCGATAGTGTAATCGGAGCAGGCGATATCCAGATCGATGGTGCCAGGGATTCCGATGGTATTGATCCCCTGCTTTGAGAGTGCCTGAGCCCCGCGATAAGATCCGTCGCCGCCGATGACAACAATCCCGTCAATCCCGTGCTTTCTGCAGATATCAGCGCCCTGCTTTTGGCCTTCCTCGGTCTTGAACTCCATGCATCTGGCTGTTCCGAGGATGGTACCGCCACGCTGAATGGTATCGGACACATCCCTTCTTTCAATATCTACGATATCTTCATTCAAAAGCCCCTGAAAGCCTTTTTTGATGCCCTTTACCTTGACACCATTACAGATCGCCTTGCGGGCTACCGCACGGATGGCCGCATTCATACCGGGCGCATCACCGCCGCTGGTCAATATACCGATGGTTTGTATTTTCTTATCTGCCACTTGAGATTTCCTCCTGACGTAACTGATTGTCCGTTGTCTTTGTGATATCACCTACGACTTTGCAGATGGGGATCACAGTACTTATCATATCTCATATCCGTGTAATTTGCAAGAAATGGCGTATGTGAGAATGAAATTCTTGAATGAATTATTTATCTCCGTCATTTCTTCCAAACATATCGATAGATTCCGGTCCTTACAGCACTTTCACGTTCTCTTCTCCGAACAGTTCCTTCATTTTCTCAAGCAGTTCCGCAGAAGCTGTCACGCCCTGGCTGGGCGGGTAGATCTTCTGCTGCTTTTCTACTGTCAGTACAACCGCCAAGGAATCTTTGCCGGGATATTCCTTCATCAACTTGGAAAGTTGTGGCTCTTTGCCAAGGAAATACTGCATATCCGGGAAAGTGACCACGATTCTTCTGGGCATTTCATCAAAGAGTGAAATCTTCGAGGCAATGAGCCTTCCACCCTTTTCATCCTCCAGCTGCACCCGTCCTTTGACAAAGATTCTGTTATCCAGAGCCAGTTTTTCGGAATAGGTTTCATATTCCCGCGGAAATACGATCACTTCACAGCTGCCGTAGAGATCCTCAATGGTAATAAACGCCATGACTTTGTCCGTCTTGGTATATTTCACATTCTTTTCAGTCAAAAGTCCCCCGATCACAACTTCCTGACCATCCGTAATGCCAAAACCCTCATCCGGGTTCACAGGCAAAGGTGCGCCGCCAGCCGCATCCACCTCTTCTGTCTCCACCGGGGCAAAATCAGTGCTCTTTGCACTGATGCGCCTCCGTAAGAACTCACTCACCTCATCTAGCGGATGCCCGCTGATATAAAATCCGGCCACTTCTTTTTCAAAGGCCAAAAGCTCGCCCCTCGAATACTCCGGCATATCCGGCATGGTGATCTCGAAAGCCTTTTTATCCTCTTCGCTTGCCAGGTCAAACAGACTCATCTGTCCTGCAAAATTGTTCTTTTTATCCTTTGCCATGTGGTCCATCATGCTGCTGTAAACAAGCATCTGCTGCCTGCGGTTTCCCGGAAAACTGTCAAACGCACCGGCCTTGATCAGGTTTTCCACCACCTTTTTGTTCACCGACCTCTCCTGGGTTCGGGTGATAAAGTCCTGGAGACTTGTAAAGAGCCCGCCGGCTTCCCGTTCCTGAACGATGGCTTCGATCACGGGACGCCCCACTGACTTCAGCGCCGAGAGGGCGAAGCGGACTTTGCCATTCTCCACAGAAAATCTCGCTTGGGAGAAATTCACATCCGGCGGCAGAATCTCAATCCCCATCTGCTTGCAGCTGACGATGTACTCTGTCACTTTTCCGGAGTTATCGATCACGGAGGACATGAGCGCAGCCATGAACTCAACCGGATAATAGTATTTCAGGTATGCGGTCTGCATAGCCACCACCGCATAGCAGGCTGCATGGGATTTGTTGAAGGCGTATTTGGCAAAATCCATCATTTCGTCATAAATATGGTTTGCCACCTCTTCGGAAATGCCTTTTTTCATACATCCCGGCACATGCTCTTCTTCGTTGCCATAGACAAAATTGGCCCGCTCTTTTTCCATAACAGACTGCTTCTTCTTGCTCATGGCGCGGCGCACAAGATCGCTTCGCCCAAGGGTATAGCCGCCTAAGTCCCGCACGATCTGCATAACCTGTTCCTGATAAACGATACAGCCATAGGTTGGCTCCAAAATCGGTTTCAAAAGGGGCGTATCATACACCACCTTCTCCGGATGGTTCTTGCCCTCGATATATTTCGGGATAAAATCCATGGGACCCGGACGGTACAGGGAGATGCCGGCAATGACATCCTCTAAAGACTTCGGGCGCAGTTCCTTCATAAAGCCCTTCATCCCGCCGCTCTCTAACTGGAAAACGCCGTCCGTCTTGCCGGTACTGATATAGGCAAGCACCTTCGGATCGTCATAATCGATCTTGTCCATGGACAGCTGTGTGCCGCGGCTCTCCTCTACTAACCGGACCGCATCCCGGATCACCGTCAGGTTCCGAAGGCCCAGAAAGTCCATTTTCAAAAGTCCCAGCTCTTCTATGGTAGTCATGGTAAACTGGGTGGTAATGCTGCCGTCAGCCCCCCGGGACAGTGGCACAAAATCGTCCGCCCGTTTCGGACAGATCACCACGCCTGCCGCATGCATGGAGCTATGGCGCGGCAGTCCTTCCAGACGGCGGCACATATCGATCAGATCCCGGGTTTCATCATCCTCTTCATAGAGTTTGCGAAACTCCGGATTCATCTCCAGTGCCCGCTCTAAAGTGATGCCCAGCTCCGCGGGCACCATTTTTGACAGCTGGTCCGCCCTGGCATAGGGAATGTCCATAACTCTTGCCACATCCCGGATGACGCCCCGGGCAGCCATGGTACCGAAGGTGACGATCTGGACAACCTTCTCGTCTCCGTATTTTTTCCGCACATAATCAATGACGTCCTGCCGGCCTTCCGGACAGAAGTCCACGTCAATATCGGGCATGGACACACGCTCGGGATTCAAAAAGCGCTCGAACAGGAGCTGATAGCGGATAGGATCGATATCCGTGATACGCAGACAATAGCTGACGATGGCACCCGCTGCCGATCCTCTGCCGGGACCCACAGGAATGCCGTGCTCTTTTGCATAATTGATGAAATCCCAGACGATCAAAAAGTAGTCTACAAACCCCAGCTGCTGAATCGTCTGAAGCTCATGGTCCAAACGTTCTTTCAGGGACCCGTCGTCCTTAGGATAACGTTCTTTCAGTCCCTTTTCGCAAAGGTAGTTTAAGTAGGTCCAGGAGGTATAACCTTCCGGCACATCGTAATGGGGCAGTTTGTACTTGCCGAATTCAATCTCCACATTACACCGCTCAGCGATCTTGTGGGTATTGTCAATTGCAGACTGTGCATAGGGAAAAAGCGAGCGCATCTCTTCTTCGCTCTTGATATAGTACTGCCCGCCCTCATAACGCATCCTGTTTTCATCAGAAACCCGTTTCCCGGTCTGGATGCAGAGCAGAATGTCATGGGCCTTCGCATCTTCTGCATAGGTGTAATGCACATCATTGGTGGCCACCAGAGGAATAAAAAGTTCATCGCTCATGGAAAGCAGCACACTGTTGACAGTCTTTTGCTCACCAATTCCATGATCCTGCAATTCCAAAAAGTAATTCTTTTCCCCGAAAATCTCCTGCATTTCCAGGGCGGCCTTTTTCGCCTCCTCGATCATCCCCCGCTCAATGAACCTGGGCACCTCGCCGGCCAGACATGCAGAAAGCGCAATAATACCTTCATGATATTTACGCAGAATCTCTTTATCCACACGAGGCTTATAATAGTACCCTTCCGTAAAGCCTGCGGAGACGATCTTGACGAGATTGGCATAGCCTTCATTATTTTCAGCCAAAAGAACCAGATGATGATAACGCTCATCTCCGCCGGGCTCTTTGTCAAAGCGGGAATTCGGCGCAACGTAGACTTCACATCCAAGGATGGGTTTGATACCCGCAGCCTGCGCAGCACGATAAAAATCGATCACGCCGAACATCACGCCATGGTCTGTGATGGCACAGGAATCCATCCCGAGTTCTTTCACCCGGGCAACACATTCTTTGATCTTGTTTGAGCCGTCCAACAAACTGTATTCTGTGTGGACATGTAAGTGTGTGAAAGCCATTTTTTTCTCTCCGGATATTTTCGAACAATCGTTCTGTATTGATATTATGAAAAATGAATCGATCTCTGTCAACAGCAAAAACTATACGTATTCAGTATAGCACAGATTATGCCGATTGGCAGATGGAATTTGCGCAAAAAAAGACCTCCTGCAACTGCAGGAGATCCTTTCACATATCATACTTATCAAATCTGATGGAGCCTTGTCAAATGCCGGCTGCTGCTTTCAACGCCTCGGCCTTGTCTGTCTTCTCCCAGGGAAGATCGATGTCTGTACGGCCAAAATGTCCGTAAGCTGCGGTCTGTCTGTAGATAGGCCTGCGAAGGTCCAGCATCTTGATAATGCCTGCCGGACGGAAATCAAAGTTGTCGCGCAGGATCGCAACAAGCTTTTCATCGCTCACTTTGCCTGTTCCGAAGGTGTCTACCATGATGGAAGTCGGCTGTGCAACACCGATAGCGTAGGAAAGCTGGATCTCGCATTTTTCCGCAAGTCCTGCTGCCACGATATTTTTGGCAGCGTAACGGGCTGCATAGGCACCGCTCCTGTCCACCTTGGTGCAGTCCTTACCGGAAAAAGCACCGCCGCCGTGACGCGCATATCCACCGTAGGTGTCTACGATGATCTTGCGGCCGGTCAGGCCTGCATCACCGTGAGGACCGCCAATCACAAAACGACCGGTGGGATTGATAAAGAACTTGGTCTCGTCGTCGATCATCTCCTTCGGAAGAACGGGATCGAAAACGTACTTTTTGATATCCTCGTGGATCTGTTCCTGACTTAC